>JAIRRO010000002.1 GCA_031255955.1 Oscillospiraceae bacterium | reverse complement strand
GACGGGCTGCATACGGAAACGGGCGAAAAAATAAACCCGCAGACCACGCTGCTGGTATTTGACGAGGTTCAGGAAACGCCGAAAGCGCTTTCCGCTCTCAAATACTTTTATGAAAACGCGCCCGAATACGCTATTGTTGCCGCCGGTTCACTGCTGGGCGTCGCCCTGCATAAGGGCACCTCTTTTCCTGTCGGAAAGGTAGATATTTTTCATCTGTACCCTTTGAGCTTTCGCGAGTTTTTAGAGGGCATTGGCGAAGAACAGCTCGCGGAATTGTTGTTGAAAAAGGATTGGGAGCTGATTGCCGCTTTCGCGACAAAATTCACAGACCTACTGCGGAAGTACTACTATGTCGGCGGTATGCCGGAGGCTGTCGCCGAATATGCGGAGAGCAAAGATTACGCCGGGGTGCGCAGAATACACGAACAAATTCTGTTTACCTATGAGCAGGATTTTTCAAAGCACGCGCCCATAAACGTAGTTCCCCGTATCAATAATATCTGGAACAGCGTTCCGGCACAGCTTTCCAGAGAGAACAAGAGGTTTTCGCCGGGCGTCGTGCAAAAAGGCTCGCGCCTCTCCGATTACGAGCTTGCGTTGCAATGGCTGTTGGACTGCGGACTGCTCTATAAGGTCAACCAAGTCAGCAAGCCATCCGTCCCGCTCGCAAGTTATAAAACGAACTTCTTTAAGATTTTCATGCACGATGTTGGCTTACTCAGTACGAAGTCTGAGCTTGATGTAAAAACGCTGTTGGAGGGCAACCGCATATTCACGGAATTTAAGGGTGCGTTGACAGAGCAATATGTTTTACAAGAATTGGTTGCAAATGGTATAACACCATTTTATTGGAGCAGCAGCGGCACGGCTGAGGTCGATTTTGTTTTCAAGCACGATTCGGACGTTTTTCCGTTAGAGGTAAAATCCGAAGAAAATCTGCAAAGCAAGAGCTTGAAGGTATATGGCGAAAAATACAGTCCGCCCGTCTCGCTGCGAACCTCAATGCGTGGTTACCGCAGGGAAAGCCAGCTGACGAACGTCCCGCTTTATGCGATAGGGACGGATTTTTTGAATTTCGGTGCGCATTCGTCTGTATAGCCGTAAAGCTCCGCTTGCCATCTATCATACATCTATATAATCGCTGAGTATGATTTGAGACTTATGCGCAACCCGCTTACCGTCCATATATGTTATTTCATAAGAATCGGCGCTTTCTCTCCAACGATTGCAAATATCAAATAATTGTGACTTAAAGTCATCGTCGGGCGGGAATGCTCCGCAAATATACTCGTGTGAAACTGTCCCCAAAATTTGTTTATCGTTCGAGAAAAAGCATATATCCTCAAGGCTTTGCTTACGTCCTTGTAAATCAGTACGAAGCCACAGACTATCGAAATACCCTTCAATTATATTTTTTGTTTCGTGGTTAGCCGGATACAGTATTCGCTTCATAGTATATTCCGGTGTAATGTAGCTGAACCAATGGTTGGTGTCAATTTCTTTTTCGATGTATGGTTCAAGCTCGCGCTGCATTGTATTGACCTGATTTTGCCACGGACCTACTGTGAGTGAGAAGAAATCGCTACGCTCGAAGCACAGGCTCATCAGACGGCGAAAAGGCTCTCCGTCAAATTTTGGCTCGTTGCCGTCGTCATCATAAGCATTTAGAAAATACATAGTGTTATTGCTTTCTATTTGAGCTCTGTCAAACCGTAGGATACCATATGTGGCAATTCAAATAAAATCTTTTGTGGTAATGCCAATAATAACCTGGGGCTCCGTTCCCGGATATTTCAGGACCTATCGGATCTGTGCCAGCTAAGCCTCGCGCGTAAGTTTGGGTTGTCCCGACCACTCCCACTACACCATGGTTAAGAGCAATAATGCCGCGTGCAATACCGGTAGTTATTGGCTTTGTAACATCAACATATACATCACCATATGCCAATATGCCAATATAGTATTTGGTTTGTTGCTTCTGTTGAAGTGTCAAATCTGAAATTGCTACCTGACAATTATAAACAACACCTCCGACAGTGGCTGTTTTACCGCCACTGTAAGAAATTGTCGGTATTGCTAGTACAGTCGGAACTTCAGCACTGATTTCAGCAAATGTATCAACTATGGCGGTTGCTATAGATGAAAAGGCATTTATAAAAATAGTGACGATGGCATTCCACTTCGTACTTATTGCACTCCAGTTTGCGGCAATAACAATCACTGCTCCCGCTGTCGCGACGAGAAGTAATATATCTCCGAAAGGAAGCGGACCATCCGCTAGCGCAGCTATTATACCGGCTGCAACCGCCTCTAACGAATATACAACGGAAGTGGGCAGGTTAAGTGCGTTTAGTTGATATACTATTGTCGTGAGCGTACCCGCAGATGATGTGGCAGCGGTGGTATGTATTTCCGCTAAGTATGCGGAAAAAGAATTATTAGCGATAAAAGAACCGTCTATGTTATTGATGTGATACGATCGTGTGTTTGGATCAATCGTAAGCATTTGGTTGAATATCAATTTTGCTTTCGGACTGAGTCCGTAATAGGCGTCGCGCGCAATTTGCGCTTCTTCTTCTGCGGTCAGTGACACGGGTATGTCTTCATATGAGAATGTACCCACCGGGGTGCTATCGTTGAATGCTGATGCTCCAACCGGAGTTATAGAGAGTAATAAAGCGAGTATCAAAATCGAGCTAAGAAATTTGGTGAATAATCGTTTCATAATTTATGCCTCCGTGATAATAAAACAAATAGTGAGTTAGTCTTTAATTAACCGCTACGGGCGGAGTTCCCTCAAACAATCAATTGAACCACTTCTTTCTCTCAGCGGATTTGGCGTATCATCGCGATTCGTTCGGCGTACTATTGCCTCGTGTCGCTCCCGTCCTTCGACGGGGCTTAAATGATGATTGTCATCAGTGCAAGTGTTGCCGATACGGAAACGATGATCGCCGTGCTGAATTTGTCTCCCTATACTGTATATCCCTTTTTTGGGGCAAATTGTTGCATGGTTCGAGAAAAAATTTTATTTTTTTCGCGTCCGGGTGAAATTCAATTGCCGCAAGGCGCTTTTCGCCGCCCTATGTCGCGATTACGGTGTTGGTGGTGTAGTCGTCGGATGTTGAGCCGCTGCCAATTTTCGCGTAAGCCGTCACGATGGCGCGGTACTGCTGTCCTGCCGTGCCATTGTGCGTCACTTCGTTCGAATAAGAGATACGGTTTTGCCCGATGAGATTATTATAACTGCTTCGCGTGAAGGTTTGCGCCGTCACCCAGCTCGAACCCACCTTCCGTTGAATCACGACCTTTGTCGCGCCGACCTCGTCCGCCACCCCGACGGCGACCGTGGTAAACTCCGCCGTCACCTTGCCGTTTCCATCCGCATACATAGTCACGGTGCAGCTCGCCAGCTCGCGGCTGGCTCGAAGCTGTCCTGCCGACGCGGGTACACCTATGACGAATGCCATTACAAGCGCCAATACGAGCGTGAGTGTTTTGAAAGCGTGTTTTTTCATAGTGTTCAGTTCTCCTTGTACATTGAATTGATGATCAGTTTCATTTCGTCTACCGAGATGTCGCCCTGAATGTAACAGTCGCATGTGCCGTCAAGCCAAGTCGCGGCTGTTTTATCAAGGTTTTTGAAGATGTAGTGGATATTGCCGCCGTGCCCGTACTCCAAAGGCTCGCCTTCGCTTTTTTGATGACTGACGGCCAGTCCCTCCGGAATTTGACTGTACAGCGTGAATGTCAGCGCTATCATTTTCTCGCCGTTTTTGTACAGCGCCGACACTGTTTCACCGGTGCGGGTATCGGAGCTTTCCAAGAGATTGAACTCAAACCCCTCCGGCAGCCACTCTGGGGCTTGCGCCTGCGTCACTCCCATTTCGTCCAGCGCGGTTTGAAGTATGCTCTTTCCCGGTACGGCTGCGCCGCTTGGTATATACGGCACGTCAGGCGTGTACTCCGACGGTGCAATGGTTCGTGTCAGAAGCTCGTCCGTGAACGAAATCACTGTTCGCAGGATGTTCATGTGAAACGCCGACGCGACGGCGGCGTTTGCGATGAGCAAAATAACCGCGAACATCGCGGCGGCGGCTGTCCGCCTGAGAAATTCGCGCGGGCGAAAACGGCTAGTGCGCGGCGTAGTTTTTGCCTGAACTTGGGGTTCGGCGTCAGGCTTGGCGTCGGCGCCATCGGATAGCCCTTCCTCTCTGAGGATTTGTTGAAACCACTTCCATGCAGCGTTAACGTCAACAGGCTCCGTTTCCGGACGTCTTGAGAGTTCCTTCAACAGAGCGCGAAGATAATTGATGTCCAAGCTGTCGTCAAGCGGCGTTTCGCGGATAAGCTGTTCTATTGTCTCAGTCGGTATATCCACAAGCGTTTTGATTTCTCCGTCGATTTTCAAATTTGCACCCCTATTATAATAATTACGAAAAAGCGTGAATGTGATATCGCTTTAGTAAAACATTTCAGTTCTCGTCAAACAGCGGCAATCTCGCGTTTTTCCTCGCCCGCTCAAGCCGCTTTCTGCAAGCCTCATATGTAATGTCAAGCACCGCCGCTACCTCCCGCAGCGAGTACCCGTCAATATACACGTCATAGAGCAACTTCCTGTCGCTTTCGCTCAGGTTGTCAGGCAAATCGGAATACGCAGCGAAGTCCTCATATGTATCGTATAAATCCATATTCTCCGTATAATACGGCTCGTGCTTCGCGGAAAGCTCCGCGAGCGGAATAGTGTTTGCGGCAATCACGGAGCGGTCAATACATTCACGCAAAATCAGCTTTCGCATAACCCCGTACATCCACGCGACCGGATTGAGCAATTCGGGAAGCTCATCACGCCTACGGACCGCCACTACAAATGCATCCTGCGCAAGCTCCTCCGCCCTATCTCGCCTGTTCAGCTTCTGCTGCGCGTATCTGCACAGCTCTTCATAACACTCCCGATACAACCGCTCAACAAGATCGCTTTCCACAATTCGCCTCCGTATGTACTGGTTTTTCGCTTTATTTATTCTTTATCGCAAGCGGCGAGACCGATTGCCCCGCCGCTTGCGCGCATTGTCTGATGCCTCGTTGAAGTCATTTATCGCGACGGAGAAGCATCTATTCAAATACCGTATCAGTAATGCAAAGATAATGCCTCGCTAATTCGTTCCTTGCGGCGGCGTGTACAGCACGTCGCATTTCTCAATCAGCGCGTCCCATTCTTCAAGCGGTCGCGGACTATCCAAAATGTATGGAAGCTGTCCGCGCTCTGAATAACACGCGATCAAGGTTTCGGAAAATATTGATATTTCGCCTGTTTCGCTGCCGTCATTCAGCACAAAGGCGATTCCTGTATCGCCGCCAACCATAATATTTTCAGGCGCATATGCTCCCGTGGCTGATTTCAGCCGGTTTAGCACGTCGGATATAATTTCTTTCTCCGCGCTTTCCCATGTATACGCCCCGCCGCGGTATTTCGTAAATATGACGCGCGCGATATCTGCATCAGTTATGTCCGAGAGTCCGAGATCAATTTTGTTGTTGAGATTTTGTGCTATCACACCTATGTCTCCCATAGTTGTTTCGTCCGTTTCGTGTGGCACGGTAGAGTTGGGCAAATCATTTCCTTCAACCATTCCGGACTCCAATGATTCATTAAACAAGATCGCGCCTCCAAATATCAGTAACGTAATCAGTGTGCCGATGACAACGATTATTGTTCTTTTCATAGTTTTGCTATGGCCATTGCGGTAGGTGTACAACCCAAATACCACTGCAAATTCGGTACGCCACTTAATACCACATTCGCGATAAGGACTTCGGATTCTGTCACCGCTGCTGATTGCGTATTGAACGCCGTCGAATCGCTCGCAAAATACGCCCATTCACCGGTAAAATCCTCGACTGCGGAAAGCGCGCTGTTTACACCTTGTGTAGATGTCCGAGACAACTGCGACGTTTCGATAATCAGTTCAAGTTCATTGGCTGTATACGCCTCGTCAGTCGTCAGCGATTGAATACCGTTCTCGTCTGTCGTGAAGTATCTGCCTGCACCGGCGTAGACCGCAGATGTTCCTTCCTCAACACTTTCGTAATACGGGGAAATCGCGGTAGGAGCATATTGAAGAACCGGATACTCCGTTGTATTTAGGCTGACGATAATATATGCGCGCTCATTTGTTTCGGTATTTTCCAAATCAAAACAATATGCACGCAAATTACCTTCAATATCAGTTAACGGTGTTTCTTGCAAAATCGCTGTGACAGACGCCCAGTCCGCTGTTTCCTCGAATTTTGACGGCGCGTTAACCGCCACAGCTCGAATTGTTTCCATTGTGTTCGTGCTTGCCATATCTCCCTTAGTTGCTATCGCCGATATCGGGAATGTAATCGCCATCGTTATTGCCAAACAAATGCTGATGATTTTCTTCACTTTTTGGGTCATCCCTTAATGAAATAAATATATCGCTACAATACTGGTTAGCTGAGATGCCGTGAATTGCACTTGCGCTTGTATGTACGTTTGAGTATTTGCCTGAGTTTTTGTACTTCTGAATCACCGGACGCGGGGGTGCGTAGGGACAAAAGGGCTGCGAATACGCGGGTTTAAAGGGTTCGAGTGTTTACTTTTCACACATTCATTAGGCATCGCCCCTTTCGGTTTATTGTGCGGCTCCGTCGGGCGGCGCGCTTCGCCCGATTTACCCCCCTGTAGTATAAGTGCATCGAATGCGGCAAATTGTGACATAAAATCAAAAAAATTGCGGCGGTTTACACCCGCAGCCTGTTTGTCCGCTATTTTCAGCCGCGCATAGCCGAGCAGGGCGCCGTGCATCGCGTCAATAAGGGCTTTATAAATTTTATCTTTTTGTTTTGAAAAAAACGCCAATGCTTCACCGCCCTCCAAAGCTAAGCGCATTATACCACAAAATTCGGGGTTATTCAACAAATTATACAAGAATGTTTTATTATATTACTTATATTGAATATATGTTATATAGGTAATATTGCCACTCATATCCGACCCGTGTGCTTGAATCTTTGGCTATAATGCCGTCTTGACAGGCGATTCGTACAGGCGTACACTTAAAATCACAATAACATATGGTTAATATATGTTATACACTGCTTTATGCAAGGAGGTACGGGATATGCGATACGGGATGCTGATTGATTTGGAACGCTGCACGGGGTGCCACGGCTGCGTTGTCGCTTGCAAGCAGTATTTCAGCACGGGCGACGGGGTGGATTACAATCAAGGCGCCATCGTGGAATATCAGGCAAAGGGCGGCGCGCACAGACGATATGTTAGCACGATGTGCAATCACTGCGATGACGCGCCCTGTCACGCTGTTTGCCCGACCGGCGCGACAACAAAATCCCCGCAGGGGCCGATTCTCACGAACGACGACAAATGCGTCGGCTGCGGCGCGTGCCAAAGGGCTTGCCCTTACGGACAGCGCTTCATCACGGAAACCGCGGCGGGAGGGTTTAAGGCTGAAAAGTGTACGCTTTGTCAGGATAGGCTGTCGCGCGGGGAGGAACCGATTTGCGTCGCGCTTTGCCCCGCGGGCGCCAGAATCTTCGGCGACCTTGACGACCCGGAAAGTGAGCTGTGCTGTTATATCAGGCTATACGGCGCCGAAAGGGTGCGCAATTCATCCGTATACTATATCCTGCCCGCGGGTATGCCGACGCCCGTCGGCGTGAACGGCGCGCCGCTTCCGCTTGAAACCGTCGCGGAGAGAATGCGCCCGGGTGACGCGGGGCTGCGCCCTGCGACGGATGGGTTAATAAAAGCACGCGACCGTCTACGGGTGGTGACTTATGGCGACTATAAATATTCCCACTGCGTGATGTGCAATCACGTGCCGCGCTGCGGCGTCAAGCTGCTGGTTCGCGACGGCAAAATCCTGCGCATAGAGCGCCGTGAGCAATACGGTAACGAAACTCTTTGCCCGATGGGACTTGCCTCTGTGCAGGATATTTACGCCCCCGACCGCGTGCTGTATCCGCTTAGGCGAACAAATCCAAAGGGCGAGCGAAGCCGCTGGGAGCGCATCTCGTGGGAGGAGGCAATTGCTACAATCGCCGAGCGGCTGCAATCGATAAAGACGCAATACGGCGCGGAAAAGGTGCTGTTTATGGCGGGGGACCCCAAGGAGCCGCGCGCCGTCCTTCAGCGGCTGGCATACACCTTTGGCAGTCCGAATTTCGGCACGGAATCCAGCACCTGCGCCACCGCGACTACTATCGCCATCAAGCTGATTTACGGTGTGGAATGCAGGGCGACAGCCTCGCTGGCAATGGGCGCGCCGCCCGATATAAACGACACCTCTGTATGTATCATATGGGGGAACAATCCCGCCGTCAGCGCCGGATGGAGCATCGAGCGTATGAAAACCACGAAGCAGCTCGGCGAGGTGAAATACATCGTCGTTGACCCGCGCGTCACAAACACGGTGGAGGATCTTGCCGATGTGCATATCCAGCTGCGACCGGGTACAGACGGCGCGCTCGCGCTGTTTTTCGCCGACCAAATCATCAAATCCGGCAACTATGACAAGCGCTTTATCGCCGAATGGGCGCACGGGTTTGACGAGTACGCCGCGCTTGCGGCGGAATATACGCTTGAAAAAACGTCCCGAATTTGCGATGTGTCGCCGGAGACCTTGAAAGCCGCCGCGAGCCTACTCACGCGGCGAACCAAGCCCATCACCATCAAATCCTCCTCCGCGCAGCCGCATCACACGAACGGCACGGATAATTATCGCGCGATGATGCTGTTAATCCCGCTGACAGGCAGTCTTGATGTGGACGGCGGGCATATTATCGCCGATGATGTGCCGGACATCGACCTTTCCGGCGCTTCTTACAGCTTCGCGCGGCTGGACATCTATCCCTCTATTCGGCATCTGCGCGCCGATACCGCATACCACCCGCTGTGGGAGGCAACGGACATTGACGGCAATATTCAAATCAACAGTCTGCCGGAATACGTCAAAAGCGGTGCGATAAAAGCCTGCCTGATGCTCGGCGGCAACGCGATAATGTGGGGGCAGTCGCGCGAGTATCAAGCGGCGTTTCGTGATATGGACTTTGTGGCGGCGGCGGATTTTCGGGATAATCCGTGGACGCACGATTATGTGGATATTTTGTTGCCCGCCGCGATGAGCTATGAACGCTCCGCTCCGCTGACAATCAGCGGCAGACGAATTTTTCTGCGCGAGCCTGCAATCGCGCCGCGGGGAGAGGCGCGGAGCGATTATCGAATCTGCTGTGATATCGGTACGGCGCTTGGGTATGGGGATGTGTTTTTCGGCGGCGGACCCGACGCCGAGGAGCAATGTCTGCGCGAAACGCTGCGAACGCTCGGCGGAGCGAAAACATACACATTAGAGGATCTGCGGGCGGCGTCGCCCGACGGGCTGTTTCTTCCGCTGAGGGGCGCGCCGAGGCGCAAAAAGTGGGAGCTTGGTTTATTACGCCGCGACGGCAAGCCGGGCTTTGACACGCCAAGCGGTAAGGTGGAATTTGTTTCAGAGGTGCTGCGCGAGCATGGTCTTGATCCGCGCCCCGTGTACCGCGAGCCGGTGTACAGCCCCGTTTCAACACCTGATATCGCGCGTGAATACCCGCTTGTCCCGATAACGGGCGCGCGCGTGCCGTACTATTCCAACGCAAAGCACCGCGAGCTGCCGTGGCTGAGGCGGTTTGAGCCGGAGCCTGTTATGCGTCTGCATCCGCTTGACGCTGCCGAACGCGGCTTGAAAAGCGGCGATATGGTTCGCATCACAGCGCCGATAAACCCCGGGGGCATTGTGATGAAGATAGAGCCCAGCGGGACGATAAAGCGCGGGACGGCGGACATTCCGCACGGGTGGGCGCAGGCGAACGCCAACGAGCTTATATCGCGCGATTTTGACCCCATCAGCGGCTTTGTGCCGTTTAGAGAGGGGCTGTGTGAGGTGAAGGCGATATGAGCGGATAAAGTCCCGGCAAAGCAAGGCGATAAACCAATACATTTATTTTGAAAGGTCTGTTTATTATGAAAAAGCTGTTCTCAATTCTCACTGCGCTGGCAATCACTGCGATTATTTTATCCGGCTGCTCCCCATCCGGCGGGGATAATGCATCGCCATCAGACGGAAATATTACAACGCCGTCAGACATTTCTGTCACGCGGGTGAATGTCGGAAACTCCGGCGGACCGCGCCCGTATTCGTTCCAGCAGGACGGAAGCGAAAATTTTATCGGCTATGACTGGGATGTGCTGGCGGAGATTGACGCCCTGCTGCCGGAATATGAGTTCGATATTCAAGTCACCGATTTCCCGGCAATCTTCACGGGACTTAATTCCGGGCTGTTCCAAATGGGCGCGAACAACATCACAAAAAAGCCGGAGCGGGAGGCGCAATGGCTGTTCGGCAAGCAGCCGTACACCTATAACGGGCAGGTGATAATCACGCGCGCGGACGACACGAGCATCAATGGCATCGCGGATCTGGGCGGCAAGCGTGTGTATTTGCGGGGGACGGGGCTGTTCTCCGATATTTTTGCGGATACATATAACAAGGAGCATCCGGATAATCCGATTATCGGCGTCCCGAGCGGCGTTGACAGCGTGGTCGGGTTTGAGGATTTGATAAACGGCGTCGTGGATTTCGCCTTCAGCGAATATTGGGGCTTAAAAATCAGTCGGCAGAGCTATCCGGAGCAGTTTGAAGCGCTGAGAATCGTGACGCTGCCCGATGAGGAGGCGCGGCAGATTGAGGACCCGCTCGGCTGGTATGTGTTCCCGAAGGACGACGCCGGGGCAAGGCTTGCCGACGCCGTTGACGGGGCGATTGTGATGCTCCGTGAGAACGGCACGCTGCGGGAGCTTGCGATAAAATGGTTCGGAGAGGACGGGCTGCCCGAATGGTTTGAGCAGTCTTGAGCATTATGAAAACGCGCGCGCTTTTCGCCCTTGCGCTGGCAGCGTTGCTCGCCGTCGTAGCTTCCTCCTGCGCGATAGCGCGCGTCCCGCTCTCCGGCGACTATTATTTGCAGGTGTACAGCGCGACGACGAATCAATTTGAGGGGCGCGGCGAATACATCAGCTTTGACACGGAGGGCGGCTTCTTTCTTCACACGGACGAAAAATACGGCTTCGTCGATGTTCCCGGCGTCTACAGTAGGGAAAACGGGGCGCTTGTTCTGTCGTTCACAGAGCCTGTAGGCTCAGCCTATAAGGACGCCGCGCGGTATGAATCGGCGCTTGCGGCAAAATCCGATTTTGAGGCGCAGGGAGCGGAACGCTGGCGCTTTCGAGCCGGGCGGCTGGGGACAATCCTTCAAAACTCTGTCGATGACGCCGGGGAGGCGGGGCGGAGGTATAAGCTATCACCGATGTTTGATGTGCTGCTGATTTTTGAGCGCATCCCGCCCGTTCTGCGATACCTCCCGATAACGATGGAAATCGCGGTGGCGTCTATGCTGTTTAGCATCATCGTAGCGTTCGGCGTCGCTGTGGTCAAGGTTCGTCGTGTGCCGATACTCAGGCAAATTGCGTCCGCATACGTGTCATTCACCAGAGGCACACCGATATTGATTCAGCTATACGCAACGCTGTACGGCATCCCGATGCTGCTGAAGGCGATAGGCGCGGACACAGGCTTTATCAATAGCGTCCCGCGCATCGTTTTCGCCCTTGTCGCCCTGTCCTTAAACGACGCGGCGTATTCATCTGAGGCTATCCGCGCGGCGATTCAAGCGGTGGACAAGGGGCAGCTTGAAGCGGCGGCATCCATTGGGATGTCGCCGTGGCAGATGCTGCGGAGGATAGTGATTCCGGAGACGCTTGTCATTGCGCTGCCGAGTCTCGGAAATGCTTTCATCGGAATGATAAAGGGCACCAGCCTGGTGTTTACCGTCAGCGTGGTGGAAATGACGCGTAAGGGACAGCTGCTATCGCAGATGGATTATCGGTATTTTGAGATGTATATCACGCTTGCGATTATCTATTGGGCGATTACGCTTGTTGTGTCGCGGCTGCTATTTATCTGGGAGCGGCATTTGAAATGCGACGAGCGCGAAATGAAAGGGGTGAGCGGCGATGCTTCAGGTGTCACAGCTGCGAAAAAGGTTTAAGAATCACGAGGTTTTGCGGGGCATTGATATATCGGTTGCCGCGGGCGAGGTGCTGGGCATCATCGGTGCGAGCGGCTCGGGAAAAAGCACGCTCCTGCGCTGCATCAACTTTCTTGAAACACCGGAATCCGGCGTCATCACGCTTGACGAACGAAGCATTGATGTCAGCGCGCTCGGGAAAGAAGACATCCGCTATATGCAGCGCAATACGGGTATGGTGTTTCAGGGCTTTAATCTGTTCAAGTATAAAACGGCGCTTGAGAACATAACAGAGGGGCTGATTACCGTTCAAAGGATGCCCCACCGCGCGGCAATGGAGCTGGCTGAAAATCTGCTTGATCAGGTTGGGATGCTCAGTCACCGCGATTATTATCCAAGCAAAAAGTCCGGCGGACAGCAGCAGCGCGTCGCGATTGCGCGCTCTCTGGCACTAAAGCCGCGCGCGCTGCTGTTTGACGAGCCGACCTCTGCGCTCGATCCCGAGACGATAGGCGAGGTGCTTTCCGTAATCAAACAGATTGCGGCGGCGCGTGAGCATGCCGTGATAATCGTTTCGCACGAGATGAGCTTTATATATGAAATCGCGGACAGGGTGGCGTTTATGGACGGCGGAGAAATATTGGAATACGGCACACCGCTGGATGTGTTCGGCGCCCCGCGCACAGAGCGCGCGCGGCAATTCGTATCGCGCATTAATCTTGGGAATAATTATGTGATTTGAATGGTGTATCAATAATTTTGATTAAACTATTTCGCGCTGAGGGCTGCCATTGTTATATAGTTGTAGGGCTGGTTGAAGTGGGGCAGGAAGAAGATGTCCAGCAGCTTCAATCTGTCGATTGTCACGCCGTCCTCCACGGCAAGGGAAAACATATGAATGCCCATCGACATATTTTCGCGCGACGCCATCTGCGCGCCCAGTACGCGGCGCGTTTTTGCGTCGTAGACAATGCGCAGCTTCACCTCGTGATTGTCCGGCATAAACGCGGGCTTTTGCAGCGCCGCGAAGTCCGTTGTCAGCACGTCAAGACCTGCCTTTTTGGCGGCTTTTTCGCTCAAACCCGTGGAGACCATATTATATCCGAACACGCTGATGCCGTTTGAGCCTTGCACACCGGGCGATTCTATCGAGCCGCCGCAGGCGTTGTGGGCGGCGACGATGCCGCTGCGCACGGCGTTTGTGGCAAGCGCGATGTATGTCCAGTCGCGCAGCGCGTTTGAATATATAGATGCGCAGTCGCCCACGGCGTACACGCCGGGGATGCTTGTTTCCTGACGCGCGTTTACCGCGATGGCGCCGTTGCCGATGGTTTTGAGCTTTCCGCCTGCAAGTGTGGCGTTCGGTCTGAAGCCTATCGCCATAATCGCCATATCTATCTGATAATCGCCCTTGTCGGTGACGATGCCCGAGACAACGCCGTCGCCCTTAAACGATTGCACACGCTCGCCGAAATGCAGCTCCACGCCGTTATCGCCCAGCGTTTTATCCATATCGGCGGTCATACAATCGTCATAGTAGGAGGCAAGACTTGTGCTTTCAGCCTCGAACAGCAGCGCCTTGCGTCCGCGGCGCACTATTGCCTCCGCAAGCTCGACGCCAATGTACCCGGCGCCTATCACCGCCACTGTTTTAATTTCCGGCTTGCCCAGCAGCTCGTCGGCGCGTTTGCCGTCCTGAAACAGCTTGACGGATTGAATATTCCCCAGATCAGAGCCGGGGATATTCGGCATTATGGGCGCGGAGCCTGTCGCGAGAATGAGCTTGTCAAAGTCCAAATGCAGCTCGCTGCCGTTTTTAGTTTTCGCCGTGGCTGTCTTGGCGTCAAAGTCAATCCCCGTGACCTCTGTTTCCATATGAACGGTTGCGCCCTTGGATTCCAGCGCGGCGGCGGATGAATAGAACAGCCCGTCTGAGCTTGGTATCTGCCGCCCCACCCACAGCGCGGTGCCGCAACCGAGAGAGCTGATGTTGTCGTTGCGGTCTATTATTGTCAACTCGTTGCCGGGATAGGTATCTAAGATTGTGTTTGCCGCCGCGGTTCCGGCGTGGTTTGCCCCGATTAGTAAGATTTTTGCCATTATTTTATACCTCCATTATTTGCATTATTTGCATTATTTGCGTTATTTGTATTTGATTATTCGTCCGTTTTGGGCGCTTGCGCTTGCGCGTCCGTGTTCTCCGCGTCGGTGCGTTCTGTGCCTAAAAACTCCGGCAGACGCATGCCCGCCAGCTTAAAGGCTTCGCCGAGCGGCGGGATTGATCTCATCATACCTGCCAAAAAGTTGGAGGTCGTCGGCGAGCCGCCGTCCCCGCTCATCGAATCCCACACGGTAATTTTGTCGATATGCAGGTTCTTGACAGCTTCAACTTGAATCTTCACCAGATCCTCTATCTTATCCGCCAGCATAAGCTGAACAGCGGCGCCGGGTTCGCCGCCTGCGGCGGCAACCAGCTTTCCGAAGCCCTCTGCCTGCTTTTCCAGCGTTGTCAGAGTACCGCGCGCCTGCGCCTCCATTCGTGCGTATATGGCGTCCGCCTCACCGCGGGCGCGGCGGCGGGCTTGCTCGGCGTCTGCCTCCGCTTCAAGCTCCAGCCGTTCCTTTGCGATGCGCGCGTTTACGATAACGTCGGCTTGACCCGTTGCCTCGTCGCGCGCGGCGCGCGCCTGCTCGGCGAGTTGCTGGGCGGCATAGGCTTCCTCAAGCGCGCGGGCTTCCGCGGTTTGCTCCGCCGCTGTCGCGCGGCGCAGCGCCTCCGCCTCTTGCTCGCGTCGTGTGGCGTCGGACTGCGCAATCGTCACCTTGGCGCGGTTTTCGCCCTCGACGGCGGTGGCGTCGGCTTCAGCCACGGCAATGCGCTCATCCTTGTGGGCGCGCGCCACACCTGTTGCGCCGTCGCGGTTTTTCTCGGCGACGCTCTGCTTGGCGTCGTTAATCGCCTTCGCGGCGGCTTCCTTACCCAGCGCTTCTATGTAGCCCGATTCGTCGGTGATGTCCGTGACGTTCACGTTAATCAGGCGAAGTCCGATCTTTTTCAGCTCGGTTTCCACGTTGTGAGAGACGGCTTCAAGGAATTTGTCGCGGTCGGTGTTTATCTCCTCGATGTCCATCGTGGCGATGACGAGGCGGAGCTGTCCAAACATAATGTCCTTTGCCAGCTCGTGAATCTCGTTCATTTTCAGCCCCAACAGACGCTCGGCGGCGTTTTGCATAACGCCGTATTCCGTCGATATACCGACGGTGAAGCGCGACGGCACATCCACGCGGATGTTTTGGTGCGAAAGCGCGTTCGTGAGGTCAACGCTTATCGTCAGCGGCGTTAAGTCTAAGTATTGAAACGCCTGAATCACCGGCCAAATGAACGCCGCGCCGCCGTGAATACAACGCGCGGAGCGCGGGGAACCGTCCGGGTTTGTACCGACCTTTCCGTAAATGACCATAATTTTGTCCGAGGGACATTTGCGATAGCGGGATAGCACGACGGCAAACATCGAGAACACGAAAACAGCCGCCACAACAAGCAGTACCAAGGTTTCTACCGGCATAATACAATCCTCCAAAAAATATAAAAATGTTGATTTGCTGACATTTTAGCGCCGCGCCCGGCGGCGCGCATTGGGTGTCATCCCGCGCCTACCGGCGGGGTAATCGCGCCAACCGGCGCGTTCCCCGTGCCTCAGCACGTTAAATCCCTCAGCACGCTAAATCTCCCCCAGCGCGACTCACTATCAGGCAGCTTTCGCCGAGAACGCCCACCACCTGAACGCTCTCGCCGGTTTTCAGCGGGGTGTCGCTGTCTGTGACCGCTTCAAGCTCCGCGAATCTGCCCTGCAGGAGCATAGTCACCCTGCCTGTCGCCGAGCGCTCGGGCGGGATGGGGATGTATACCGTTGCCGTGTGTTCAACGGCGTTTGCCAGAGAGAGGTTCCCGCTGGCTTGCAGCTTCAGCACCCATTTCACCATCAGCGCCGCGAACAACAACGCTGCTGTACCGGCGATGATTGCCCCGAAAAACGCGATGCCTTCTCCGACGCGCAGCAGCGCGACGCCCGTCCAGCCGCCGATGGCGAGAAACGCGACGATACCGCGCACGGTGAACACGCGCAAGCCGTCCCCCGAGTGTGACGAGGCGCGCCCGTAGTCGTTGCTGCCGCTGTCGAAATCGCCGTCCGCGTCGCCGTCAAAATCCGCATCCATATCCGAGTCTGCATCAAAGTCAGCGTCAAAATCCGCGTCCGCGTCAGCCTCCGGCGAGAAGTCGGAATCTCCGTCGTCCCCGAAAGCGCCGCCGAACAGCAGCAATGCCGTTTGAATAAGCATCACCACCGTTGCCGGCAACGCCGCGCACACAAGCGCCTGTCCGAACACACCGAGCTCCGCCCACCAAGCGGAAAACCAAGCCATACCTGTCCCCTCCTTAGATTATGCATAAAATAAAGTCGCCGTCCGCCGCGGTGAATCGGCTCGCGACGCGCTTTTATTATACCGCGAAATGCGCAGCATTGCAAGTGAAAGTGCATAATTTTTTGCGGGCGGGTGGCGGAAAAGCGTTTTCGGTGTATTGACATCGCGCGCGCAGTCGTGTATACTCTGGAGCTGTGTTCGCCGACACGCGGCGAAATACGGAGGATTAGCGAAGTGGTCATAACGCGGCGGT
>JAIRRO010000064.1 GCA_031255955.1 Oscillospiraceae bacterium | reverse complement strand
CCCGCAGAGAATGAGCGACGCCGCGACGCGCCCGATTTTATCAGAAACAGCAGCCATAATCAGCCGCCCCGCACAGTTCGGCACGGCGGCGAAGCTGACGGCAAAAACCGCCTGCGTCGGAGTTAATCCCCGCGCGTTTTCACCCAGCGTCGCAATCAGTGGGCTGGTGAGATTCCACGTGCCGTTGATGAAGAAGATATATAAAAACACGCACCAAAACGGCAGCGTTTTCGCCGCCTCCCGCAGCGTATAATCCCGCCGGGAGGATGTGACGCGCGCGTTCTCTATCCTCGGCAGCGTGTCAAGATATTCCTGCGGCGGAGCCTTCACCGCCGCGCACGAGACGATGCCGAACACGAAAAACACCCCCGCGAGCGTACCGAACACTCCGCTGAAATTGACAACATCAAGCTCGCTTGTGAACGCCGTCATCAGCGCGCGCGCCACGGGCGCGAACACGACGGTACTCAGCCCAAACGCCGACACGGCAAGCCCCGAGGCGAACCCGCGCCGGTGCGGCAGCCACTTTTGCACGCAGGAAATACACGCGCCGTAGGCAATTCCGCTGCCCAGCCCGCCGATGACGCAATACGTCAGGATGATGAGGTTCACCGTCGCGTTTGTAAGAAGCGCTGTCAGCCCGACCCCGGCGGAGAACATCACAACGCCCGTTACGGCAGTGATTTTCGCGCCCTTTTTATCGTTGAGGAAGCCCCCGACGAAATTCCCCAGCACGAACGCAAACAGGTTGTACGACGCGACCATCGCGGGCAGCGCGGAATCCTCCGGCAGGGCAAACGACACCGCGAACGCCCCGCGCAGGACGCTCCAGATGTATAGAATTCCGACGCAGAGCTGAATCACGAGACAGCCCGCAATCGTCGGGATGGGGGATTGCTTTTTCATAAACGGCACTTCCTTAAAATTCTCTTTTTTGCAATTCTCTTAATTTGATTTCAAATATCTCTATATCCTCAATAAGGATCCTCAATAAGGCATTATATCACATATCACAGCATCACGCCGCCAGCGAGTCAAATCGGCGCGCCCCGAATGTGACCATCCAGCGATACAGCAGGATATCAAGCGCCGCGAGCGCCGCCGCCATCAACCAGCCGAACGACGTCGGACTCATATATTGCCCCGCAACCAGCAGATACAGCAGCGCCGCGCCCAATATAAGCGCCATCGCGCCCAAGGACGTCAGAATAATCGGCGCGCCCTGCTTCACCGGCTGCAGTTCATTTAACCAGTCGAAGCGCGGCATTTTAAGGTTCAGCGCCAGCCCGCCTAATGCCGTTAACAATATAAACAGCTGCGGCAGGATTATCGCCAGCGCGACGGAGGATATATCGCCCCCGAACAGCGACACCGACGCGAGAACGGAGGCAATCAGCACGGGCGGCGCGACCAGCACCATATGAAACCCCGCCTTGGACAGCAAAACATCGCGCGCCGGTACGGGTACGCTCCGCAAAATCCACAGTGTGCCGCCCTCCAGGGACACCAGCGCCGCCGACGCGCAGCACATGGACGCCATCATCATCAGTGCGAGACACACCGCCAAGGCGGGCGAATATAAGGCGGCGCCCAGCCGCGCCAGCACCGGAACCTCGCTTATCGTCGTTATAATATCAAGCTGCGCCGCAATGGATAAAAGCTGCGCCACAACGGCGCTTCGCTGAACAACCAACGCCACGGCGGCAACAAGCGTAAAAATACTGCCGAGCGACATATTCAAAATAAACATCGCGTTAGAGAGATAGCGCGCCGCCTCCCGCCGAAGCAGCGCCCCGAAAACGGAGCTTTGCCGCGCGGCTTTTTCGCGGTACTGCCGCTTTTTTATCCCGACCTTTGTCGTCGCGGATTTGATGAAATTCGCCGACAGCAGCGCCACCGTCAGAACAAACGGCAGCACGGCGCACAGCGCGAACAGCAGTGCGCGCAGCGGGTCGCCGTCGGCGACGGACGATCCGTAGAAATACAGAGGCGGCAGCGCCCGACGGAACGCCGCCGCGAGCGCCGCCCCGCTTTGAACCAAATTCGCGGCGAAGCTCTGCAGGCTTGTGGCGAACTTGAAATATACCACAAGAAACGCCAGCGAAATTATCAGCTGCGTGATGTTTTTCCGCGCGAAACGCGATGTAAGCAGCGACAGAATCCACGCCAGCAGACACGACACGGCAAGCGCCGGCAGCGGCAGCAAAACAAACCCCGCGACGAAGCACATAACCCCCACGGCGCTTGCGTGTCCGCCCGAAAGCCACAGATAAAACGCGGGCGCTGCGACGAGAATTTCGAAGGCGTATTCCATCGCCAGCAGCGATAAAATCCGCGCCGTGAGAATCGCCGAGGGGCGAATGGGCATAGACAGCAGCAGCTCGTTGTCCCGCGCGTCAAAAATCTGCGCCTGCGCGTTGAAAATGTTCGTCACCACGCAAAGAGAGAAGACGATGACAGCGCCCAGCGCGAAATACAGCCAGCCTAAATCTATCGCGAACAGTACATCGTGCATCATACTGAATATCTGATAAAAGAAATACAGCATCGCCCAAATGACAAACGCGACCAAACCGAAAACGCCTATTTTCCCGGCGGCGCCGCGCGGCGCTCCGCCCCGCCGCCGCGAGAGCGCGTTGCCGCGAAGCGACGCCGACGACATCAGCGCCCTCATATTTATGGCAAGCAGGCGTCTAATCATTGCATTTCACTCGGCGTCGCGCGCGCCTCCAGCTCAAAGAACACATCCTCCAGCGATTCGCTGCCCAGCACCTCCTCCATGCCGCCGGAGGCGACAAGCCGCCCGCGGCTGATAATCGCCACGCGGTCACAGAGCTTTTCCGCCACCTCCAGCACGTGCGTGGAGAAAAACACCGCGCCGCCGTTGTCGCACACCCCGCGCAGAATATCGCGCACAGCCTTTGACGCCTTGGGGTCAAGCCCGACAAAGGGTTCGTCCATTATCATCAGGCGCGGCGCGTGCAGCAGCGCGGAGATAAGCGCAAGCTTCTGCTTCATGCCGTGGGAATATGAGGACACGGGCTGGGCAAGCTCGCCCGTCAGTTCAAATAAATCGCCGTATTCGCGAATACACTCCCGGCGCTCCACCGCAGGTACGCCGTAGACGTCCGCGATGAAATTCAGGTATTTTATACCCGTCATAAAATTATATAAATCCGGATTGTCGGGCAGATAGGCAAGCAGGCGCTTAGCCTCCAACGGCTCGCGCGTGATGGAATATCCGCCGACCGTAATCTCTCCCGCGTCGGGCGTCAGCAGCCCGCAGATGGCTTTGATGGTGGTGGATTTTCCCGCGCCGTTATGCCCGATGAAGCCGTAAAGCTCGCCCGGATTGACGCTGAGTGTTAAATTGTCCACGGCAAGCTTATCCCCGAAACGCTTTGTTAATCCCTCGATTTTCAGCATATGTCGCTCCTCGTTTTCCCTATAATACCGCACCGCGCGGCGCGTTAAATCAGCGGCGTTGTCAGGCTGCCAAGCCCCGCTATCGTCACCGTCACCGTGTCGCCCGCGACAAGCCACACGCGGCTGCCCTTAGGCTTCCCGAGAATCACACCGGCGGGCGTCCCCGTAAAAATCAAATCGCCCGGAGAGAGCGGGAAGAAGCGCGCCGCGCGAAACAGTGCCTCCCCGCAGGAGAAAATCATATTTTTCGTGTTCCCGCTCTGCACGCGCGCGCCGTTTACCTCGCAGATAATATCCGCGCCCGCGTCGGGATTAAATTCATCCCGCGTGGTGATGTACGGACCAACGGGTGCAAAGCCCGGAAAGCTCTTTCCGGAAAGCCACTGCGACGACAGCAGCTGCGCGTCCCGCGCCGATAAATCGTTGCCGCAGGCATAGCCGAAAATGTACTCCTCCGCGCCCTCGCGCGGAATATTGTACGCCTGCCGCCCGACAACAATCACCAGCTCCGCCTCATAATCAAAGCAGCGCTGCCACGTCGGCAGCGTCACGGGCTGCCCCGCGGGGTGCAGCGCGTCGTTGAACTTCGAAAAAAACACGGGATGCTCCGGTATCTCCGCGTGCGTTTCCTCCGCGTGGTCGCGATAATTTAAGCCCTCGCAGACGATTTTCGCGGGCGACGTGATATTCGCGAAACTAATTTCGGCTTCGTCGATATACTCCCCCGAAAAGCGCTCTACGGCGGCGGCGATATCCGCTATTCGTGCCGAGGCGATAACGGCGTTCATATCCCCGGGAAAGCCAATCGCCGTGATATCAACGACGCCGCGCGGGGTTTTCACGCCGACGCGCGTAGCGCCGCCCGATAAAAATGTACATAGCTTCATATGATGACCTCGATTCAAATTAGCGTGATTCAAATTAGCGCCTACGGCGCGCGCGACACGCGGGACTGTTTTACACCGCCTATTTTACATCGCGTGAACGCAAAACGCAACAGAAACACGCCGCTTTTCAAGCCTGTGGATAAATCTGTGGAAAATGTGTATAACTCTTTGTTGAATTATTCGCCGAAGGCGGCGACGGGCGGGGTAATTTTTTGTCGAACGGCGTGAAAACCGGTCACGTATCGCCAAGTCGGCGAAGGTTTTTGAAGGGGAGATGGCGCGGCGGCGCGGCGTATCAGATTGCAACGCAAGGGAATATACAATTCGTATAATCGCGAGGGTTAAGCGAGTGCCGGGAGGGATAACCCGCCCTCAAAATCGACGCCGAAGCGCGGGTCGGTTCCGGCGTCAAGCGTTCTTTTTGCCGCCGCCGAGGTGAATTCCGCCGCCGTTTGAACAGCCTCCCGCGGCGGCTTGCCACGCAGCAGCCCCGCGACAAGCATAGAAGCGAACACATCCCCCGTGCCGTGATAGCTCCCCGGCACGCGCTCCGCCAGCGCGAAGCCGAGCCCCCCCGAGCCCGCGTCGATATACGCCGCGCCGAGCCGCGCCTCATCAAAGAACACGCCCGTCAGCACAACAAGCCCGCGCGTTATCTCCGCAAGCTTCAGAAGCATCCCCTCGATATATTCGGCGGTGTAGGGACCCTCGCGATAAGCTGTGCCCGTCATAAGCGCCGCCTCTGTGATGTTCGGGACAATCACGTCCGCCTCGGCGCATAGAGTACGCATGCCGTCCGGAAAATCTTCTCCGAAAGAAGAATAGAGCTGACCGTTATCCGCCATCACGGGGTCAACGATGATCATCGCGCCGTCGCGCTTCATCTCTCCGAAAATTTCGGATACAAGCTCCACCTGCGCGCGCGAGCCGAGAAAGCCGGAATAACCCGCGTCAAAGCGCAGCCCCTCGCGCTGCCAGTGGCGGAAAATCGGCAGCAAATCCGTTGTCAAATCGCGATAGGTATAGCCCTCAAAGCCGCCTGTGTGCGTACTAAGCACCGCCGTGGGTATCACGGAGCATTCAATTCCCGCGGCGGACAGAATCGGCAGCGCCACGGTGAGAGAGCATTTGCCGAACCCCGAAATGTCGTGTATCGCGGCGACGCGGCGCGCGACGCGCGTTGTGTTATCGCTCATTTTGAAGCGCCTCCGTTTGCTGCGGCATTTCCTGCGGTATTTCTTGCAGCGTTCCCCGCCGTGCTTTTAATGTCAGCTCCGGCGCCACCGTCGCCGTCGCCGATATCGGCGGCAGCGGGCAGGGACGTTCCTCCGGCAGCCAAGATACGCGGGTAGGCAAAATCCACGTGCGCAAAGCGGAAACGCTTCCGCACCTCTATATAAATATCGCTTTTCATCTTGTACGACGCGCTGAGCGTCGCCGACCACACCCACACCTTCAGGACAATGCCCAGCGGCTCAAGGCGGTTCACCAGCACCTCCACAGGCTCGCGTCCCGCGGCGCGCGCCTCCTCCGCCTTCGCGTCGTCATAGCCGGGATGACGCTGAATAGCGTTGCGAATCACCTGCATAGCGGTTTCAGCGTCCGATTCATACGTGATGGAAAACTCCATCGGGAAGCACACACGGCTTTCGCCATAGTTGGCGTTTTCGATGGCGGCTTTGTTCATATCGGAGTTCGGAATAATCAGGCGCTTGTTTTCAAATGTGCGGATAACCGTGTGCCGCAGCGTGACCTCTTCAACGGTACCCGTTGCGTCCAGCCCGACGTGACGAATCACATCGCCGATCTTAAACGGACTGGTGAGAATGATAATCAGCCCGCTGCAGAGATTCCCGATTGGCTCCTGACACGCAATCGACAGCACAATCGCGGCGACGCCGGAGCTTGCCAACACCGCGCCGAACGCCTGCTGCGCGCTGCCGGAAAACACGGCGGCGGCGCACCCGATTAAAACAAGCGCAACGAGCGCATACCGCAGCACGCGGATATATCCGAAGCGCATCCCACGCTCCCGCCGCGACTTCTCCGCCCGCCGCAGTACAACGGAGATGATTTTCAAAAGCGCCGCCGTAATCAACACAGCAACGGCAAAGCGAATCAGCGCGACCGCCATCGTCCCCTCCCCTCGGCGCAGGGCATCGATGATTTTATTGATGAAATTCATAACAGCAGCCTCATTTCGGTGATGTTTTGCGACGCGGCTTGCGGGACGCTATATAGTACACCCTGCGGGGCGTAGGCGTCAAGATGAAGGGGGGCTGCCGCCAGGGCAGTGTGGCAAATGCCTTGCGTGCGGTACCCGCCGCATCATTCCCCACCCCCAATGGGAATCTTCTTGCGCAGCTTCAGCGCGCGAAGCAGCCACGAGAGGGCGGCGCCGGCGCCCGCCGTACCGGCGGCGGAGCCGTACAGCAGCGGCTTGTTGGCATAAAATATCACAAGCGCGTTCGTCGAGACCGTGACATTGCTGTATACGACGCGGCTGACGTTCACCTCTCCGGCGGCGTTTACGGCGCGGTCGGCGCAGATAAGCTCAACGCGCTGCCCCATGCCGGTGGCAAGCGTAATGTTCAGCGCGCCGCCGCCCTCGTCAAGCGCCGAGAGCAGCTCATCGCCGGATAAATCAATCGGTACGGTGGTTTCGCCGTTGCCGTCCGTGACAATTGCCTTCAGGCTGCCGAGTCTGCCGCCGTCGTCCCGCGGGATGATAACCACGCGCTGCGTTTCCGATTGATAGCGTCCGTCCTGCTTTATGCCGGACACGGTGAGTATCGGCGCCGTTTTGTCAACAACGAAGCTCACCTCCGCGCTGCGCATATCGCTGTAGGCGTTGTTGTCCGCCTTATCGCGTGAGGATATGACGAGATTATATTCCCCCTCCCGCTCAAACACCGATTTATGCACCCGATAAACGTATTTATACCAGCTTCCCTCTCCGCCGGAGCGCTCGAGCGTATAATGCTCGTTTTCCGTGAGAAGGCTGCCGCCTATCTTTATGGCGTACTCAAGCAGCGGGTCGGCGTTCGTCTCTGTAATTACAACATCGTTGTAAACCGCCTGAGTGTAATACGTTTCGGCGAGCGCGCCGGACGCCGCGTCCGGCATAAATGTCGAGCCGCGCCGATTGACGGAGAACTCCACCGCCGAAACAGCCGCGCCGGACGCCGACACAAGAATTTCCTCCGTCCGATTGCCGGACATATCAAAAGCGCCGCACGTTAACGAATATATGCCGTCCGCGTCCAGATTCGCGATTTCATAGACATATCTGCCGCCGGAGAGCCTTCGCGGGGCGCCCGGCGATATATCGACGGTGGAAAACGCTCCGTCATCATCCATCACGACGGCTGTTAGCGCGGGGGCGAAGCTGTCGGGGTCAAAATGCAGGTCCTCCGCCGAGAGCATAAAGCCGATGACCTCGGCGTTGTTCGCGGATTCGTGCGCTATCCCGTCAATTGTCAATAGCGGCGCGGTGGCGTCTATAACCAGCTCGCTCGAGACATACGGCTCGGCGCGGTTGCCGGAGCGGTCGGCATACATCACGCGCGCGGTGTAGCTGCCCTCGCCCGATATTATAAAGCCGCCGCGGTGCGTGTCCCCGTCGAGCCTGCTCCATTCGGGCGCGACGGCGCGCGCCTCCCCGCCGTTTTGCGCCGTGCTTACCGACACATCCCCGCTGTGAAAATTCGCCTCTGTGATGTCAATCGCCACGGATATATCCCCGGCGTAGTACGCCGTGCCGTTTTGAGAGCGCGTCGGGGCGCTGTAGGTGACGGTCATATTCGGGGCAATCGTATCCACGATGACGCGGCGCTCGTCGGAAATCCCCGAGCCGTTGCCGGAGCGGTCATACGCCATAACCTCCAGGCTGCCGTCCAGCTGGACGCCGGAGGTCTCCGGAGGCAGCTCTATGCTTGCTGCCGCTGTTCTGCCGCCGTTTGTGAAGCGCAGGGCTTCGTACGGAATTTCGATGCTTGCAATTTCGCCGTTAATCCCGCTCGCGTCCGCGCCGCCTATAAACCCGCAGGTGAGGCTGTAGACGCCCGAGACTTCGTCCTCCGCTGTGATTTCCGCCGTCACGCGGGCGTTATAAAACCCGAAGGTGACGGTCTCTAAAACTGTCTCAAACAGGCTCTCGCTGAAGGTAATCGTGTGATTTATCGGCGGGGCGCGGTCGATGGTAAGCCGCTCCGCTTCGTATTCCGCGCCGGAGCGTAGGGCTAGGTCGCAATACTCGATATCAAAGCTGTAGGCGGCGTCGGCGGAATAAGAAATGCTTGCCGTGTGGCGGTCGCCGTCATCTCTCCACGCGGAGCGCCGCGAGAGCTGCTCTGATAGCTCGGCTATAAGCCCTTCGGCGACGGCGCGCCCCTCGGAGTCGTGCGCCGTGATGGTGGCAATTACGTCATCCGCACGGAAATTGCGCTCTGTTATGGTGATTTCCGCAGTCTGCACCGCGTCATAATAGCGCGTGTCGTCCATCACGCGGATAACATCGTTCGGGGTATATGCAACAGCGATGACGGGGTCAATTTTATCCACGGTGAGCTGCCCGGAGGTGTATGAGGTCATTTCGTTGTTCGAGCGGTCGGTGTAGGTGAGCTTGATGTGATAGTCGCCGTCGTCCGTAAGGGTGAGCCTGGCGCGGTATTCATCCGCGAGGTCAGGCTGCGCGTCGCCGCTTTTTATCCAATCGAGCGTTGGGATAAAGCCGGAATCCGCGTCGGATAAAACCTCAACCGCTATATCCTCCGGATAAAAATTCGCCTCTGTGACAAGCAGCGTTATCGTCACCGCGTCGTCGTAATAGAAAATTGCATCCGTTGTTTCGCGGCTGAGGAAATCATCAAGCGGCTCTGTCACTGTCGTCAAATCGTCGCGCCGCACAATCTGGCGCGGGACGGGGTATGACACTGAGCGCGTCGGGGAAATGGTGTCCACCACAAGCACATTCGCGGCGCTGTCGTCAAGCCCCGCGCCGGTGTTCCCCGCCTTGTCCGTCGCGGTGAAGGTGATGCTGCCCCTGTATTGGCGAGCTTCGTCCGCCGTCAGGGTAAAGCTGGCTGTCGCCGTTCGCCCGCCGTTTGAATATGTGATGCCCTCGCTGCCGATACGCCCGGACTCCGTTTCGATATTGGATGCGCTGGCGTCCTGCTCGCGCATATACGTCCAGTTGAAGCGGTCAACACCGGAAACGGCGTCCTCGGCTGTGATTGTCACCGTCACGTCCGGATTGTAATATCCGAAGGTGAGCGTTTCAAGCAGCTTATCCAATAGCGGCGCGGAATATGTGACGGTGAGCGTTGTGGGCGGGGCTGTATCCACCGTGAACGGCTCCGCTGTGTATTCGGCGGCGGCGTTGCCCGCCAAATCGGCGTAGCCGAGCGAAAATTCATAGCGCGCGTCGGCGGAGAAGCTGATTTCCGTCTCCCAGACGTCGGGGGATATCTCCGTCCAGCGCTCCCACGTGCGCAGCGCGGCAGTCAGCGCTTCTATGTCAAACGCCGCCGCGCTGCCGCGAATGTCCCGCGCCGTGATTACGGGAAGAAGCTCCGTCGGGCGGAAATTGCGGTCTGTCACCCGCACCGTCGCAAGGCGGGGCGTCCTGTACACGTCCCGATATCCGGAGGACGACGCGGGGGTGTAGGTGATTTCAAACGTCGGCGCGGTGGCGTCTATCGTAATCGGGTTTGATTTATATCGCCCGGCGCCGAGCTTGTCGTTATGCTCGTTCGATGCCCAGCGCATGGCGTTGCCCGAGCGGTCGCTGTAGGCAAGCTCAATGCTGTAATCCCCGTCGCCTGAGAGCGTGAGGCTGAGCGTATATGTATCGCCCTCGCCCTCGCGCGTCCAATCGGACGGTCCAAACGCGAGCGGATATGGCGCGATGGCGCCGTCTATACTCCGCGTGACGGCGAGGGATAAATCCGGCAGAGACGCAAAATCAGCTTCGAAATCAAAGCCGTCAGCCGCCGCGGGATAGAAATTCGCCTCCGTCACCGTTATCGTCGCCGTCACGTCGCCGCTGTGGATAAGGCGCGTGTCGCCGTTTGCATCCTCCGGCGCGACATCGGCGCGGGCGCTGTCCGATGCTATGCGGCGGGACGGCTCGCCGTCAAATGTAATCGTAACCTCCGGCGCTATGGTATCGACGACGAGAATGGTGTCCGCGCCGCCGTCATAAGCTTCGCTTTCGTTTCCCGCGCTGTCCGTCGCGGTGAAGCTAATACCGCCCCTGTATTGGGTAAAATCGTCCGCCGTCAGGGTGAAGCTCGCCGTCGCGGTTTTGCCGTCGGCGGAGTATGTTATCTCCTCCGACGTGATCTGCCCGGACGCTGTGTCGGCGTCAAATGCACTCGCGCCGGGCTCGCGTGTATACGTCCAATCGAAGCTCTCGACGCCCGAGGTTAGATCCTCCGCTGTTATCGTTACGGTGACGCCGGTGGAATAATATCCGAAGGTGACGGTTTCAATAAGCCGCGACAGCAGAGAGTTTGAATACGCGATGCTGAGATTTTCGGGCGGTGTAGCGTCCACCGTGAACGGCGCGGCTATGTAATCCTTTGCGGCGTTGCCCGCCAAATCGGCGTATTCCAGCGCGAATTCATACCGCGCGTCGGCGGAGAAGCTGATTTCCGCCATCCAAACGTCGGGGGCTATCTCCGTCCAGCGCTCCCAGCCGCGCAGCGCGGCGGTCAGCGCCTCAACGTCAAAATCCGTCGCAATGTCTTGAATATCCCGCGCCGATATAACGGGTATAAGCTCCGTCGGACGGAAATTGCGGTCTGCGATATAGATAACCGCCGTTCTGACGGCGCCGTGCGACGCCGCGCCCAGCGTCACGTCCATCGTCGGGGAGGTGGCGTCAATCGTGAGCGCGTTTGAGGTGTAGGTGTGTGTCCCTGTTTTCCCGTCAAATTCGCCGGATACCCAGCCCATATCGTTGCCCGAGCGGTCGCTGTAGGCAAGCTCTATGATATAGTCTCCGTCGCCCGAGAGCGTGAAAACGCGCGTCCATGTGTCGCCGTTTTGAAGCCAGTCGGCAGCCGGGACGGCTGTGTCTGTCATCGCGTCTGTCGTCGCGTCTGTCAATGCATATATCTCCGGCTCGCCGTCCGTGGATTTTGTCACGGTGAGGCTGACGTCCCCGGGATAAAAATTCGCCTCCGTTATTTCTATAACAGCCGTCACGTCGCCGCTGTAGATAAACCGCGTGTCGCCGCTTACATCCTCCGGCGCGGTATCATCGCGGGTGCTGTCCGATGCTACGCGGCGGGACAGCTCGCCGCTGTATGAAATAATCACCTCGGGGGCTATGGTATCGACGACGATAAGCTGCTCCGCGCTGCCGTCATAAGCCTCGCTTTCGTTCCCCGCTCTGTCCGTCGCGGTGAAGCTAATGCCGCCCCTGTATTGGATAAAATCCTCCGCCGTCAGGGTGAAGCTCGCCGTCGCCTCGCGTCCATTTTCGGAATATGAAATTTCCGCCTCGCCGAGGGCGTCGGACATAGCCGCAACATTCGTTTCGCTCGCGCCGGGCTCACGCGTGTACGCCCAATTGAAGCTCGCGACGCCGGAGGTCGTGTCCTCCGCTGTTATCGTCACCGTCACGTCCGGGTTGTAGTATCCGAAGCTCAGCGTCCTAAGCAGGCTCTTTAGCGGCGTCTCGGAATACGAAATGCTGAGATTAACAGGCGGCGTGCGGTCTATGCCAAGCCGCTCGCTGCCGACAAGGGACACTGCCCCCGTGGTGTCATCGCGCAGATAGAAGCTGACGTCGCCCATGGCGCGCTCCTCTGAGAATATGAGGGCATTCGACCACGCTTCTCCGTCCACGGAAATTTGGGTAAAGCCGCTTGTCTCCGTGACGCCGCCCGGCGTGATGATAAAATCACCGACGCTTGTCCAGCCGTTGCTGCCGCTTGGGTCTGTGACGGTGTAATGCACCCCGCGCGTCGGCGTCGCCGCCATAACGGTGAGGCTCCCCGCGATGAAGTTAAATTCATAGTTCCCCGTCGCCTCGCCGCCGCTTGGAATAATCGCGCCCGGATACTCCCCCGCCGCCGCGAAT
Organism: Oscillospiraceae bacterium; assembly: GCA_031255955.1. Classification (GTDB taxonomy): domain Bacteria; phylum Bacillota; class Clostridia; order Oscillospirales; family Oscillospiraceae; genus JAIRRO01. The sequence continues at coordinate 1,033 of JAIRRO010000064.1, read as the reverse complement.
TTCGTCAGCTCACAGAGCGCGGAGGGGAGGACGAAGCCCAACTCTGTCAAGCTCTCCGCGCTCTCGCCGTCGGCGAAGCCCGCGATGCTTATTTCAAGCGGGATATCCTCGCCATATGTAATCGTTTGGCTTGCCGCCGTGACGGAAAGCTCCCGTTTCGCAATGCTCGCCGTCGTCTTTTCGGGTATAATAAGCGTATAGTTTTCGCTGCGGCTCCCCTCGATGACAAACGGCGTGAAGGTGACGGCGATATCCTCCCCGGCGTTAATATCGGTGAAGCCCGGTGTGCCGGGCACGAGCGTTACCAGCTCCGCGTCAATCGGTTCGATAGCGCCCTCGGCGAAATACGGGACTGAAATAAACTCCGCCGCCGCGCTGCCGTCATAGATTTTATCCCGAACCTCTATGCCCTGTACGCTCACGGGTTTCGGCTCTATCGTGACGCTGTAGTCCACCGCGACAGGGTAAAAGAATCTGTTCCCGGGCTTGTACGCCCATATATGATATGTTCCGGCGCGACGCGCGACGAGCTTTCCGTCCTGCAGCGTCACATCATCGGGGTCGCCGCCGATGTAATACCGCACAGGCTCGCCCGACGAGCCGCCGCGGACGGTGACGTCAATCGGCTCGGGATACACGGCGGAGCGCTGCCGTGGGGGTATCAGCGGCACTTGCGGATGAGGGTGACTAATCGGGTGCGGGATGAATATGTCGCCATCGCTGTCGTCGTTGTCGTCGTCCGAACCGCCATCGGTGGATGCGGTGCTGTCGTTCTCGCCGGTGTTTTCGCCGACGCTGCCGTCATCGTTTGAGATATTGCCATCGTCGGCGTCATCAAACGCTATTGCCGAGTCGTCGGACGCTGCGGGTGCATCCGATGCCGCGCTGTTGTCGGAGGGCGCTGCTATCGCCGTGTCGAACGCTGCCGCTGCCGGGTCGGGCGCTGCCGCCGTATTATCAAGCGCCGCCATAGGCACGGCGGCGTCCTCATACATCGGCGTGTCAGTAAGCGGCTCTGATATATCAGCGGCGA
>JAIRRO010000046.1 GCA_031255955.1 Oscillospiraceae bacterium | reverse complement strand
CAACTCGTATGTCTCCGGAAAATAGTCCGAGCCATAGAGGAATTTATCCCAGGAAAAGCCGAGCCACGCAATGTCCTCTTTAATCGCGTCGACGTATTCCTCATCCTCGCGGGCGGGGTTTGTGTCGTCCATACGCAGATTGCACGTGCCGCCGTATTTTATCGCCGTGGTGAAATTGATGTTAAGCGCGGTGCAGTGACCGATGTGCAAATAGCCGTTCGGCTCGGGCGGGAACCGCGTGCGCACCGTCATCCCCTCACAGCGCCCGCCGGGGGATAAATCCTCGTCGATAAACGCGTGGATAAAATTTTTGGACTCTTCCATGGCTGTGATCATTCCCTTTTCTATTCCGTCTTATTGAATACGCCTGTGAAATTCGCGATTTTTACGCATTTCACCGTACACACCTCGGCGCAGTGACCGCAGCCGCCGCATTTGTCATAATCGATTACGGCGAGATTGTTCACCACCGCGATAGCCTCGTTCGGGCATTCGCGGACGCACCGCATACAGCCGATGCAGCCGCGCTGACATTTCTTTCGCACGTCCCCGCCGCGGTCGATGGACGAGCATTTTATTACGGTGGTCACGGTGTCCGGCAGGGTGCTGATTATCCCATTCGGGCAGACCTTTGCGCACAGACCGCAGCCTGTGCAGCGGCGCGGATTTATCCTTGCCACGCCGTCCTCTATGCACACGGCGCCGTTGGGACAGACCCTTGCGCAGTCGCCGTATCCGATGCAGCCGTACCGACAGGACATCTCTCCGCCGTACAGCAGCTTTGCCGCGGCGCAGGAAATAACGCCGCCATATTCCATCTTGCGCTGCGTGGCGGACGTCGTTCCGCCGCAATGACATACGGCGATGCGCTCTATAACATCCTCAAATTCCACGCCGAGCAGATTCGATATTTGCAATGAAACATCGTCGCTCCCCGGTACGCATAAATTCGTTTTTACGCCGTCCTCTATCAACGCCGCGGCGTAGCCGTCGCAGCCCGCGTATCCGCACGCGCCGCAGTTCGCCCCGGGCAGTACATCGCGCACTGCCGTAATGCGTTCGTCCACCTGCACCGCCATCACCTTTGAAACGACGGTGAGCATCACGGCGCACAGCAGTCCGATGCCGGACACCGCGCCGACGGGTATCAATATTGCGCTCATTCTGCCATCACTCCCCTATCCGCCGAAAAGATTTTCGACAATGCCGTTAAATCCGAAAAACGAAAGGGACAGAATCGACGCGGAAATCAGCGTCAGCGGCAGCCCCTCAAACGGCTTCGGCGGCTCGGACGTCTCTGTGCGGTATCTCACGCCGGAGAATATGACCATCGCGAGAAAGAACCCGAGTCCGGAGCCGAGTGCGTTTACCATCGACTCCGCAAAGCCGTAGCCGCGGTCAAGATTCGCTATCGTCACGCCCAGTACGGCGCAGTTTGTCGTAATAAGCGGCAGATATACGCCCAGGGCGCGGTACAGCGCCGGAATATTTTTCTTCAGCGCAATCTCCACCAGCTGAACAAGCGCCGCGATGACAAGGATGAACACAACCGTTTGCAAATACTCCATACCGCGCGGAACCAGCAGATACATGTGAATACACCACGTCACAGCCGTCGCGAGGCACATTACGAATATAACGGCGATGCTCATACCCGTTGCGCTTTTCAAATCCTTCGACACGCCGAGGAACGGGCAAATCCCCAAGAACTGACGCAGCACATAGTTGTTTACCAGCACCGCCGCCATAAGAACGGAAATCAGCTTAACCATTTATTTCGCCCCCCATGCCGAATTTGCTGCACGTGTCAGCCGACGGACATCCGACGCAATATCCCTTGTCCTTCGGGTTGCGCTTTCTGTCCATAATTTTGTTCACCAGCGCAATCAAGCAGCCGAACACGATGAAGCCGCCCGGCGCCATGGTCAAAACGGAAATGCCGTTGTCCCGCAGCCACGGAATGGGCATCCCGAACCACGTTCCGCCGCCCAGAATCTCGCGAATCGATGCCATCACAAGCAGAGTCAGCGTGAAGCCAATGCCCATGCCCAGCCCGTCGAGCGCGGAATCGATAACGCGGTTCTTATTCGCGAACATCTCCGCCCTGCCGAGGATAATGCAGTTCACGACGATAAGCGGCAGGTATATCCCCAGCGCCTTAAACAGCGAATAGGCATACGCCTCAAGCACCATCTGCACAACGGTGACGAAGCCCGCGATAAGCACGATATAGCACGGAATTCTCACCTTGTCCGGTATTATATTCCGCAGCGCCGATATGACGATGTTTGAGCACACCAGCACAAACGTCGCGGCGAGTCCCATACCCACGGCGTTTGAGGCTTGCGTGGACACCGCCAGCGTCGGGCACGTCCCCAGCACCAGCACCAGCACGGGGTTTTCTCGGATAATCCCGCGCGTTAAATTCGACAGCTTACTCATTGATGTTTGTGTTCCTCCATTTCTATCGCCTGCATTTCCACTTTTCTATCGCGCGGCGGCGGTGACGCTTTCAAACGCGAGCAGCGCGTTTGAGATGGCGCTTTTGTAGGCGTTTGATGAAATCGTAGCTCCGGTGACGGCGTTATAGCCCTGCAGCGAGGCGTCCATTCCGGCAAACTGATCCTCATACCCCGGCTCTGACACGCGTGAGCCTAAGCCCTTTGTCTCTCCGTTGGCAAGTGTTCTTGACGCTATAATGCGCCCGTCCCCCGACACGGCTACCATAATCCTGATGCTCCCCGCGCCGCCGTAGCCGGAGGCCTCCGACGTTATCACATAGCCCGCGCCGTTCGTCGCGGCGTATATCTCCGTCACGCCCTCGGGCAGCTTCGCATCGATTTGCTGAAATTCATCAGCCTCCGGCAAAATTGCCGTGCGCTCCGCGTCCGCGCGCTCCCGCTCCGCCTGAGCTATTACAGGCTGCGTGACGCTGTTCGTTGCGGCAAGCAAGCCCGTTGTGACGATGCAAATTAAGACCAGCACGGCGATGGGCAAAATAAAATCCTTCTTCATGCCGCGCCTCCCCCCAGTGGTTTTTTTATCGTGAATTTATCGATATACGGCGTTAGAATATTCATCAGCAGTATTGAGAACGAAACGCCCTCGGGATAGCTGCCGAACACGCGTATCACCGTGGTGAAAAACCCCGCTCCGATGGCAAACACCACGCGCCCCTTAAATGACATCGGCGAGGTGACATAGTCCGTCGCCATAAAAACAGCGCCGAGCAGCAGTCCTCCGGACAGCACGGCGTCCACGGGGTCCCGCCCGAAGGCGGCTGACAGCCCGAACACAACGGCGACATACACAACGGGTGTTTCCCACGAAATCACGCGCCGAAGCAGAAGAAACGCGAAGCCGATAACAAGCGCCAGCGCCGATACCTCACCCAGACACCCCGCGTGATTCCCGAGGAAAAGCGTCAGCTTTGACGGCATATGCGCGAGCGCGGACGCCGCTTGCTCACCGCCCTGCGCCGCTATTTTCGCCAGCGCCAGGGGCGTTGCGCCCGTTATGGCGTCGGCTGCCGGAGAGGCGCTTGTCGCCGCCCCCATCGAAAAGCTCGTCATCGTCCGCGAAAACGCCAGAAACAGCGCTATTCTCGCTGTAATCGCGGGGTTCGCGAAGTTTTTACCTATCCCGCCGAAAAGCTGCTTTACAAGAATGATGGCAATGGCGGAGCCCAGCGCCGCCTGCCACAGCGGAATGGACGCCGGAAGATTAAACGCCAGAATCACGCCCGTCACCGCGGCGGATAAATCGCCAATCGTACCGCGACGCTTCGTCAGTTTTTGAAACCCCCATTCAAAAAACACGGCGGAGACGATGCACACGGCGATAACCAGCGCCGCGCGCCAGCCGAAAACAATGACGCTCGCCACTGCCGCCGGGGCAAGCGCAATCAGCACATCGCGCATTATCTCCGTGGTCGATCTGCCGCTGTGAATATGCGGCGACGGCGAAACCACCAAGCGTCCCGCCGACAGATTACCCGCTTCCGGATTGCTCATGCCGCTCCCCCTTTTTCTTTTTGCGCCTTCTGCGCCGCTTCATAATCGCGCAGGGCAGCCTTCGCCAGCTTCATATACTGCGTCAGCGGACGCCGCGCGGGACACGAAAACGTACAGCAGCCGCATTCCATACATAAATTCGGTCTGTACACACCGATAAATTCTATCTTCCCCGCCAGATACGTGCTTTGAATATCAACCGTCATAAGCCCCAAGGGACAGTGTGTGACGCAGTTGCCGCAGCGTATGCACGCCGACGGCTCCGGCACACGCGCGTCGCGCTCGTTTAGCACCGTGACGGCGTTCGTACTTTTTTTAATCGGCGCGGAGGCGTCCGGAACGGCGACGCCCATCATAGGACCGCCGAGCAATATTTTGCCGACGCCGTCCTTGCCCGGCTCGGTCGGGACGCTGCAATGCTCCAGCAGGGCGGATATGGGCGTGCCTATCGGCGCGATGAGATTCATAGGATTTTTCACCGCCGAGCCGTCCACCGTGACGCGCTTTTCAACCAGCGGCATACCCGTGGCTATATATTTCGCAAGCGCAGCCAGTGTCGTGCAGTTTATGACGATGCAGCCAACGTCCAGCGGCAGCTTGCCCTCCGGCACTATGCGCCCCGTCAGGTTATAAATCAGCACCTTTTCCCCGCCCTGAGGATATACGGATGGCAGCGGACGAAGCTGCGCGATGGGCTCGCGCTCCGCTATAGCCCCAAGGCGCTTGATCGCCTCCGGCTTGTTATCCTCAACGGCGACATAGATGGCGCGCGCGTCAAAGAAGCGGTGAATCAGCCGAACGCCCTCCCACAGCGCCTCCGCGTCGTCAATCATTGTGCGCGTGTCAGAGGTGATGTACGGCTCACATTCCGCGCCGTTTATGATGATATACTCAACCGCCGAGACATCCTTAACCGTGAGCTTCACCGCCGTCGGGAAGCCCGCCCCGCCAAGTCCGACAATGCCGGAATCCCGCGCCGCGGCGATGAAATCCTCCATACTTGTGACTGTGGGCGGCGTAATTCCGTCCGCGGGGGTTTGCAGTCCGTCCGTTTCGATAACGACGAATGTACCCTTATCCCCCGTCGCGGCGTCCTGCTCCTCTATCGCCTTTACCTTGCCGGACACCGATGAATGCACGGGCGAGGACACAAAGCCCGCCGCCTCTCCTATCAGCTGTCCAACTTTAACCTCATCGCCCGCCGAAACAGTCACCTTTGCCGGCGCCCCGATATGCATCGCCATCGGTATTCGCACCTCCGGCGGTATCGGCAGTCTCTGTGCGGGCTGCGTCGCCGTGTTTTTCCGGTGCGGAACATGTACGCCCGGCAGCTTCCTCATATATCGCGCCTCCTAAGCCCGGTCTTTGAAAATTCGCGGAAACAACTATACCAAAACAAACGTGCTATTGCAAATTTATTTTAAGTATTCGATCGCCATATCGGCTATATTTCAAGCTCCGTCCTGCTGATCAGGTCGTTTTGCCCCGTGATATGCAACTCTACGAAGTATGCCGAGAAGCCCGCGACGCGCACGACAAGATCTTTGTATTCCTGCGGATTGCGCTGCGCGTTCTTCAGCGTGTCCGCCGAGATGACATTGATTTGCACCTCCATACCGCCGAGGTTAAAATACGTCGCTATGAGCTGCGCCAGCTTGCGGACGCCGTCCTCGCCCCTTAAGCAGGAGGGACTGAGCTTCATATTCAACAACGTGCCGTTGGCAAACACCGATTGGTCGATAGCCGACACAGAGCGTATCACAGCCGTGGGTCCGTTTTTATCCATCTGCTGTACGGGCGAAATGCCGTCCGCCAGCGGAACGCCCGCGTCGCGCCCGTCAGGCGTGGCAGCCGTCATCGAGCCGAACATTACGTTTGCCGTGACGGGGAACATCGCCGCCGTATAGCGTCCGCGCGGTCCTGTGCATGACGTCACCGTCTCCGCGAAGGTCGCCGACGCCCACGCGGCAAGGTCATCCACCTCGCCGATGGCGTTGCCGTAGTGCGGGCAGGAATTTTTGATGTACAACTGCAGCTCCTCATAGCCCTTCCAATTGTTAACCAAAGCGTCGTACAGCTCGCGCGTCGTGCATTTTTTTGTATCAAAGCATAAATGCTTAATCATAAACAGCGAGTCCGCCACGTTGCCGATGCCGATTCCCGGAATTCCGCTGCCGTTATATTTCGCGCCGCCATACATAACATCCGTGCCGGATTCCATGCAGCCGCCCATCGTCGCGGACACCACGGGCAGCGGCAGCAGCTCCCGCGTAACGTATTCCGCGGCGTTATTGACCATCACGTGCCAGCGTACGAAATAATCCACCTGCTTTTTGTACGCGTCCAGCACCTCGTCAAAGGATTGCATTTCATATAAATGCCCTGTCGGCAGACCGGGACGCGGCGCTTCGGCGCCCTCCGGCGCGGGCGGCGCCATATTGAACGGCGCGGGCAGACGCCCGTCGTTGATTGCCAGCCACACGGCGTTTGGCAGATTGATGTATGACATGCTGCCCGTGCCGCCGCACGCCGGCCAATCGTTGCCGTTTCCGCCCGGCTCCACGCAGCCTATCGGTGAGTAATTGCGCGCGTCCTCAAGCGTTAAGCCGCGCTTCATAAGCGCGGGGACAATGATGTCGTCGTTCTCAAACGTCGGAACGCCGCCGCAGATTTTAGAGGTTTCGATTGCCGCCTCCCACAGCTCCGGCGGGGTGTTTTTATGAACGCGCAGCGATTGCGGCGGGTCGTGCAGGACAAGCCGCCCCATCGCCTGAAGCATCATATATGTCACTCTGTTTGAGGCGTCGTTTCCGTCCTTATCCACGCCGCCCATGCACATCATCTGCCCGGAGGTGTATCCCGGCGCGGATTGCGTGGCGCCGAGGCTCCACGGCTTGTTCATCTCCGCCACCTTCAGATAAAACAGGTCAAGCAGCTCCTGCGCGTATTCCTCTGTAATTGCTCCGTCGGCAAGGTCGCGCTCTAAAAAGTCGCCGAGGTATTGGTCGACACGCCCAATGGATATGCCGTGCATATTCCCCTCAAGGCATAAACACGTTTGATACATATACAGGCATTGCAGCGCCTCTATGAAATTGGTTGCGGGGTATTCCATTATCCTGTTCAGCGTGCGCGCCATCAGCTCAAGCTCCATTTTGCGTCCGGGGTCGCGCTCTACTTCAAGCATCCGCTCCGCCAGCGCGGCATAGCGCTTTGTCAGCGTGATCATTCCATCGCACACGATTGCCACCGCGCGATAAAAGTTGTATTGATTCACGGTGTCGCCCGGCATGGTCTGCGCAAGAATTTCTTCTTGACGGCGCTCCGCCTCCTCGCGTATCGCCTTAAATCCGACGCGAATCGCCTTGTCATAGCCTGTCACAAAGTGCCCGACCGGCGTGTCGCTGATGGTCATTCTTCCTATCATCGTGACGCCGTTGGGGTCGTGCGCGGCGTATTGATCCACGTAATACGCCTGTGTTTTGGCGAAGGTGCTTTCCCCGTGCAGCCAATAATCGATGGTTTTGTCGATGTACGCCCTATCCTCGTCAGCGATGATATACGGGTCAATTTCACGCGTTTGTATCGTGCCGGAGACAACCTCATCCCGGATAAAAGACACGCAGTTTTCGGGATACAGCGCGCCCGCCCTGTATTTCGCGGACTGCGCGCCGACGATAACCTCGCCGTCACCTATGCGTATCGGGATGTTTTCAAACACCGCCTTCATCGCCTTCGCGCGGCGCAGTATGCCGCCCAGCTCGGGGTGGTTCATATAGAACTCCGTGACGATTTTATACCGCGAGATGCAAATCTCCGGCAGCGTATCCCTGTAAAGTCTGCGTTCCTCCGCCACTCGCGGCGTAATGGGCTTTAGTATCCAAGACATTGATTTACCCTCCCTTTGCGTATTTCGTATATTATACAACCCGCGGCAGTGAATTTCAAGAACGAGTTTTTTGATTTTATGATACAGCAGGGGACGCAAAAAATCGCGCCCCCTGCTGTATTTTTTGTACGCGGCGCTGCCGCCGCTGATTACTCCACAAAATATCCGTAATCGAGTATTACGTTGCCGTCTGCGTCAGTCCCAAAGCGTCCGTCTGCATAACGCTCAAAGAACCATGTCGCGCCGTCAGCGTCAGTCTTAATGTCGGCTCCTAAGCCTGCTTTTGCGATACCTTTAGTCCATACGAACGTATCCTGACCGTAAATGTCTGACTCAGGACCTTGCAGCCAGCCGATT
>JAIRRO010000044.1 GCA_031255955.1 Oscillospiraceae bacterium | reverse complement strand
GTCACGGAGTATTACACCTCGGCGGATTATAAGCCTGTTAAAGAAATAGCGAAATCCTGTGAGACCGGCACGGCGACAAACGTCATCACCGGCATCGCGACCGGCATGGTGAGTACCGCTATTCCGATACTTATTATTGTTGCCGCCATTCTGGGGGCGCACTATTTCGCGGGGCTGTACGGCATCGCCATGGCGGCTGTGGGTATGCTCTGCACCACCGGTATGGTCGTCGCCGTGGACGCCTACGGTCCTATTTCCGACAACGCCGGAGGCATCGCCGAGATGGCGGGGTTGGACAAGAGCGTGCGCGAGATTACGGACAAGCTTGACGCCGTGGGCAACACAACGGCGGCAATCGGCAAGGGCTTTGCAATCGGATCCGCTGCCTTAACGGCGCTTGCGCTATTCTCCGCGTTCGCCGACGCTGTGGGACTCAAAGCCGGAGATATTGATATTTTGAATCCCCTCGTCGTCGCGGGACTCTTCATCGGCGGTATGCTGCCGTTCCTGTTCTCCTCTATGACGATGCAGGCGGTGGGACGCGCCGCGGGCGCTATGATCGACGAGGTACGCCGTCAATTCAAAAACATCCCCGGACTTATGGAGGGCAAGGCAAAGCCGGAATACAGCAAATGCGTTGATATCAGCGCGAAGGCTGCCCTGCGCGAGATGATTGCCCCCAGCCTTATCGCCATCGTCGTTCCCATTGCGGTGGGTGTGCTGCTCGGCAAACAAGCGCTGGGCGGGCTGCTTGCCGGAACGCTGGTGACAGGCTTCCTGCTTGCCGTTATGATGAGCAACGCCGGTGGCGCGTGGGACAACGCGAAGAAATATATTGAAGAAGGCAATCACGGCGGAAAGGGCTCTGACGCCCACGCCGCCGCGGTCAACGGCGACACCGTCGGCGACCCGTTCAAGGACACCTCAGGACCGTCGATAAACATTCTCATCAAGCTGATGACAATTATCGCGCTGGTGTTCGCCCCGCTGTTTATGTGAGAATAGGGCGGCTGATAATAGATTTCAAACGCAATAACACAGGGGCGGCAAATGCCGCCCCTGTGTTATTTGCACCTCCCACCCGCTTGCGTCCCGCGCGCAATTCTGATAAAATGTCACCAAAACATTTAGGAGGGCGTGACATTGAAGGCGAGGGAATACAGCGTCGGCATTGATGTCGGCGGGACAAAAACGGCATACGGACTGTTTAACGCACAGGGGGAAATCGTCGGGCGCAGCCGTCATTTTTCGGATACGAAGCTGCCGCCGGAGGCGTTTTTCGATCAGGTGATCGGCAACATCAACGTGCTGTGCGCGGAGTCCGGCGTCGATACGCGTGAGCTGCGCGGCGTCGGTATCGGTATGCCGAGTTTCGTGCGCGCGTCCGACGGATTCATCATCAGAACGGCAAACCTGCCGCTTATCCACGATTTCCCCGCGCCGGAATATCTAACGCGCGGACTGGGCGGAATCCCCGTCGCCGTGGGGAACGATATGCACGCCGGGGCGCTGGCGGAGCATCGCTTCGGCGCGGGGCGCGGCTATGAAAATATGCTGTACTGCCTGATGAGTACGGGCATTTCCTCCGGAATAATCATCGGCGGGCGGCTGTTTCGCGGCAGCTACGGCTTTTCGGGCGAGAGCGGGCATATGATAGTCACCCCCGGAGAGGGTCCCGAATGCGGCTGCGGCAACCGCGGCTGCGTTTCCGCTTATGCCTCCGCGTCGCGCATACCGATTCATATCCGCAAATGGATAGAGGACGGGGAAAAAACCGAGCTTACCGAGCCGTTTTCCACGGTTCAAATCGCGGAGGGCTGGAAAAGCGGTGATAAGCTCGCGCGGCGCGCCATCGACCAAATGACGCTATATATGGCGGTTTGGCTGTTTAATCTATACATCACCTTGAATATCGACTGCTTTGTTTTCGGCGGCGGCTTGTTGAATATGGATCTGCCGCTGCTGGATATGGTGCGCGCGGGTTTTGATAGCTTTGATAAAGCGGGTATGCCCGTGACATTCAAGACGGCGGAGCTGGGTGAGGATTTCGGCATCATCGGCGCCGCCGAGCTGCTTCGCATCTGAAACCCCGCGCATAAATCCCGCCGCGCGGACATACACTGTGTCATTAAAAACGGAGGGTGACACATCAATGGATGAATATCGCGACGGGCGATACAGGACGGCGCACACGCCGCGGCGGCGCGCGTCATACGCGGGCGCGCGGGGCGACGCCCGCGAGGGGCGGCGCGTTTCCAAGCTCACGATAGCCGCCGCCGCTATTTTAATAGCCGTGGCGGCGCGCTATGTGTTCCCGAACCTTTCCGCCGCCGTCGGGGATAAGCTCAGCGAAAGCTTTAATTATCGCGCCGCGCTGGCGGCGCTCGGCGAAGGCTTATCCGGGGAGCGCGCCTTTACAGAGGCGCTCGGCGAGGCGTGGACCGTGGCGTTCCGGTCGACGCCTCCGGAGGGGGAGCCTCCACGCGAGCCCGCGCACATCGAAAACACGCCGGAGCCGGACGTCACGCCGGATATTTCGGCTGAACTGCCCGAACTGCCTGAGCTGTCCGACGCCGCGCTGTCGGCGTTTATGGCGGCGTCCCGCGATTACGCGGACTATATGATGCCCGCTGGAACGCCATACGCGATATGATACGCATTACGCCGCCGGCGCTGCGCGTTACACCGGCGGCGGCGCTTTTACCGGCAATAATTTTTATTCTCGGCGCGTGGGAGCTTGCCCTGCTGTGCGCCGTCGCCGTGCTGATTCACGAGCTGGGGCATTACGCCGCGCTCAGGCTGTGCGGCGGGACGGCGGGCGAAATTCGCATATGCCTCACCGGCGTGGCAATGGAATACGACAACCTCAGCTATGGCGGCGAGATAATCACGGCGATGGCGGGTCCCGTCGCCAGCCTTGTCTTGGCGCTCATATCGTCGCTGTTCGGGCGGATATTCGGCGTCGATTCGGCGTACAGATTAGCGGGACTGAGTTTAATTTTCGCGGTGTTTAATATGCTGCCGGTGTTCCCGTTGGACGGCGGCAGGGCGGTGTTTGCCGCCGTGGCGTATCTCTTCGGGATTGACGCGGCGGAGACGACGCGCTCTGTTTTAACGGCGGCGTTCGGCACGGCGCTTATATTTTTCGGCGCGGTGTTATTGCGCGTTTCGGGCAATCCGACGCTGCTGCTTGCGGCGGCGTGTCTCGTCGGCGGCGCTGTGCGCGCGCGGCTGCGGTATTCGGGCGCGGCGGTTATTCCCCGCGGCGCACCTCGCGTATCCCGCGAATTCCGCGCAGACGCGACATAGCGGCGGACAGCTCCTCGCTGTTTTTAACCTCTATGGTCATAGCCACATCCGTCGTCCCGCCCGTGTCCCGTGCGGAAAAGGACGTCATTTTTATTTTCATCGCGCCCATCGCCGCCGAAATATCCATAACAAGCCCGTCGCGCGTGTTCGCCGTGACGGAAAGCGCCGTGTAATAAATATCGCTGTCGGAGTTTGCCCATTCGACGTTTACCCAGCGCCCGGCTTCGTCGGGGTCGCCGCGCGACTTCATATAGTTCTGGCAGTCCCCGCGATGCACCGATACGCCGAAGCCGCGCGTGATGAAGCCCACGACGGCGTCGCCCGGCACGGGGGCGCAGCATTTCGCGAATTTTACAAGGCAGTTCTCCAGCCCCTCAACGACGACGCCGGAGACGGGATTGCGATGCCTTGCGGGTTTGGAATCGCCGAATGACAGCTCCGTTTCGTCGCGGCGGCGGTTGCGCGCGGCGACAAAAATATCGTCGCGGATTTTATTAACCGCCTTTTGCGCGGAAATGCCGCCATAGCCAATCGCCGCCAGAAGGTCGTCCGCCGTCGGGAACGAGAGCTTTTCCAACACACGCGGCAGCGTATCCTCCCGCAGGACGTCCACAAGGCGCAAATTCGCCCGCCGCAGCTCGGAATCGAGGGCAACCCTGCCGTGTACGATGTTTTCCTCGCGCTTTTCCTTTTTGAACCATTGGCGGATTTTGTTCCGCGCCTCCGGACTTTTAATAATGCCGAGCCAATCGCGCGAGGGTCCCTTTGACGCGTTTGAGGTCAGAACCTCCACAATGTCCCCGTTTTGCAGCGAATGTGAATACGGCACTATGCGCCCGTTGACCTTTGCCCCTGTCATCCGGTTGCCGATGGCGGAGTGTATGCTGTAGGCAAAGTCGATGGGCGTCGCCCCCGCCGGTAGATTTATAACGTCGCCCTTGGGCGTAAACACAAACACCTCGTCGGCAAACATATCCGTGTGCAGCGATTGATAAAACTCCTGCGCGTCGGAATCCTGCTGCGATTCCAAGAGGCGGCGAATCCACGCGAATTTATCCTCGTCGCTGCTTTTCGCCGTGATGCCGTCCTTGTATTTCCAGTGCGCGGCTACGCCGTATTCGGCGACGCGATGCATCTCCCGCGTGCGGATTTGAACCTCAAACGGTATGCCCTCTCCGCCGATTACCGTTGTGTGCAGGCTTTGATAGCCGTTCGGCTTGGGCGTTGTGATGTAATCCTTAAAGCGCCCGGGGATGGGGCGAAAAATCTCGTGGATATGCCCCAGCGCGTAATAACACTCCGCTATGGTATCCACGACAACGCGAAAGGCGTAGAGATCAAGCACCTCGTCAAAGGTCTTGCTCTGCGCCTCCATTTTTCGATATATGCTGTATATGTGCTTTATGCGTCCGTATACTTCTCCGTTACCGGTACCGCTGCCGTTACCGCCGCCGTCGTGCAGGCGCTCGCGTATGCGCTCCTCTGTCGAGACGAAGAAGGACGCGTTTTCACGCTCGCGGGCAAGCAGACCGGCTTGGATGCTGTAATAGGCTTCCTTGTCCAGATAGCGCAGGGATAAATCCTCAAGCTCCCATTTTATCCGCTGCATACCGAGTCTGTGGGCTATCGGTGCGTAAATCTCCATGGTTTCCATCGATTTTTCGCGCTGCTTCTCCGGGGTTTGATATTCCATGGTTCTCATATTGTGAAGTCTGTCGGCGATTTTAATCAGGATGACCCGAATGTCGCGAGCCATAGCCATAAGCATTTTTCGCAGATTCTCCATCTGCTCGTCTTCTTTGCTGGTATATTGCACGCGGGTGAGCTTCGTCACGCCCTCTACGATGTCGGCGACCGCCGCGCCGAACAGGCGCTCTATATCCTCGCGCGTCGCCGTGGTATCTTCTATGCAGTCGTGCAGCAGCGCGGCGATAAGGGAATCGTCGTCCAGCCCCATATCGGCGGCGATACCCGCCGTTTCAAGCGGATGCGTGACATATGGCGAGCCGTCCCGCCGAAATTGACCCATATGTCCGCGAGCCGCGAAATCATACGCCGCGCGCAGCCGCGCAAAATCCGCCGTGGGATTGTACGCGCGCACAGAGTCCTCCAGATATCCATAAAGCTCGTCAGACCCGCCGGACATCATTTCACCATATCCGGCGCGCCGCCCGGATGCTTCACGATGCGCGTGGCGTCCGTGCGGCATATATCAATGACGTGCAACTGAACGCTGCGCCGCCCGCGAAATTCGTTGAGCTGCGGGGCAAACGCGACGTCAACATCATCGCCCTCGCCGATATTAAGCGAATCAGCCTCTGCGGCAAAAAAGATGCAGTCTAACGACACATCGGCTTTTTCAACGCGCAGACGCGTGTGCTTGCCGCCGCCGACGGGCGCGATATACGCGACGCGCGCCTCGCGGAGAACCATATGCGGCGGCAGATTTCCGCTGCCGAACGGCTCCAGCTGTGACAGCGCCCGCACATTCGCGATGGACAGCAGACGCGGCTTTTTGACCTCAAAATCCAGAAACAGCGTGGGGGCGGGGTGCGTTTCCACCTCGCTGTGATAAATCTCCGACATACGTCGGCGCAGCTCATCGATATTATCGCGCGAAATTGTAATGCCCGCCGCCATCTCGTGTCCGCCGTAATTTATCAGCAAATCGCAGCACTTTTGCAGGGCGGAATACATCTTAAACGGACCGATACTGCGGCAGGAACCGCGCCCGACGCCGTCCTCGTCCATATTTATCATAATCGCGGGGCACATCCAGCGCTCGGACGTGCGCGCCGCGACGATACCCATAACGCCGTTAAACCAGTTTTCACCGGACATTACTATCGGTCCGTCGGGGCGGACGCCGCGCATGCGTTCCTCCACCTCGGCGAAGATGCCGCCCTCCAGCTCGCGGCGGCGGTTGTTCAGCTCGCACAGCTCGTGCGTCAGACGTTCCGCCTCGTCCGCGTCTTCTGTAAGCAAAATATCGACGGATAGCTGCGCGCAGCCCATACGTCCGGCGGCGTTAAGCCGCGGGGCGATGGTGAATCCGATGGCGGCTGAGTTGACGTCGCGCGGCAGCGTGCCGGACGCCCGCATCAAGGCAAGCAGTCCCGGGCGCGGATTGCGCGAAAGCTTACTGAGTCCGGCGCGCACAAGCGCCCTATTCTCTCCGATGACGGGCATAACGTCCGCAATCGTGCCGAGGGCAACCAAGTCTCCGTATTTTTCAAGCAGCTCCCCGGCTGTTTTATCGCGCTCCATCGCGCACACAAGCTTAAACGCCACGCCCACACCGGCGAGCGGGTGGAAGGGATAGGCGCTGTCCGGTCTTTTGGGATCGACGACGGCGGCGGCGCGCGGAAGCTCGTCTTTACATTCGTGGTGGTCGGTGATTACAAGCTCCAGCCCGAGCTTTTCGGCGAACGCCGCTTCCTCCACGGCGGTGATGCCGCAGTCCACAGTGACAACAAGCTTCGCGCCGCCCGCCCAAAGCTGTTCCAGCGCCGCGCAATTTAATCCGTAGCCCTCCTCGGCTCTACCCGGTATATACACCTCGCAGTCCGCCCCGCGCGAGCGCAAATAGCTCTGCATCAAGGCGGAGGAGGTCATACCGTCCACGTCATAATCGCCGTAAACAACAATTTTTTCGCCGTCGCTCAGGGCGCGTTCGATACGCTCCACCGCCTGCTGCATATCGTCCATCAGCAATGGGTCGTGTATATCAGAAGGCTTGGCGGTGACGAAATTAATCGCGTCGTCATATTCCGTCAGCCCTCGCGAGCACATAAAAACAGCCGACAGCGGGTTAATGCCCCGCCTGCATAATCCGATAGCCGCGTCCCTGTCAAAGCCTCTTATTAACCATTCATCAAAGCGCATAAAATACTCCCCGCCGCAAAGCGGCTCTCTCCGCTCTCACTCTGCTATGAAAGTATTCTAACACTTTTGAATTGAAATTGCAACAGGAAATCGCGCGGAGGTTATTTGGGGCGAAAATTGCGTATTTAACTGTCTATCAAAAACATCGGTTACACTAAGCCTCGAGAAGGATAGAAACGACTAAAGGGTGGCGCGGACGTCCACCTCGTGGAATCCCCCCGAGGACGAGAGCAGGGCGGGGGTTGTCATCTCCCCGCCCCCGGTATTATTCTTTGCCGTTTAGCAATGATTTGAGACGGGCTATTTCGGCTGCTTGATCTGAGACAATATCGTGCCATTTTTCGGCTTCCTTACGCCGGGCATGCTCCAACGCGGACGCCTCGTTGCTGAGCGCCTCGCGACGCAGACGCTCAACCTCCTTGAACTCCGGCGATACTACGATCTCACGGTATGCTCCTATTGCTTGATTCCCGATTGTTACCTCCATCGATTCAAGTTATTTTAAGTCCGCTTCTGTTCGTGCGCCGAACAGTGATAGGAATAGCTGTAATTCATCGTTCTTATTCGGAGTATCCGGCAGCTTGCGTATTTCAAAGTAATGCAGCGTCATCCTGTCGGATAGCTGTGTGTGTCGTGTTGTTTCTATTGGTCTGTATTCAGAGTGATACTC
>JAIRRO010000138.1 GCA_031255955.1 Oscillospiraceae bacterium | reverse complement strand
ATGCAAAAATATGACGAACTGCGGCGCGCTAAGCAGCCGTTAGAGCTGCCCTCAGCGGGGAGTACGTTCAAGCGTCCGCGGTCAAAGGATGGCAAACCGCTGTACGCCGCCGCGTTGATGGAGGAATGTGGGTTAAAGGGCTACAGCGTCGGCGGAGCGGCTGTTTCGGATAAGCACGCCGGATTTGTCGTGAACCGCGGCGGGGCGAGCTTTGACGATATGCTGCGGTTGATTGGACATATAAAAAATGAGGTATTTCGCCAAAGCGGTGTTGAGATAGAGCCTGAAATAAAGATAATTGGAGATGACGGGAAATGGATGTTCTTATAATCACAGGGCTGTCGGGCGCGGGAAAGTCGCGCGCCGCCGCGGTGCTGGAGGATATGGATTTTTACTGCGTGGACAATATGCCGGTGTCTATGATGGCGAAGTTCGCGGAGCTGTGCCTTGCCACACGCGGGCGTTATGAGCGCGTCGCGCTTGTCACGGATGTGCGGGCTATTGACAGCATCGGCGAGCTGTTCACGGCGCTAGATGAGGTTCGCGCGGCGGGGGCGGGCATCCGCATACTCTTTGTGGAGGCGGATGTTGCAACAATAGTAAAGCGGTATAAGGAAACACGCCGCCGCCACCCGCTTGACCCCGAAGGGGCGGGACTTGAGGCGGCGGTACAGCGTGAAATAGGACTGCTTACGCCGCTGCGCGAGCGCGCGGACGAAATAATCGACACGACAAATTTAACTCTCGGAAATCTGCAAAGACGCGTATCGGGTATCTTTACACAGGAAGCGCGCGGAAAGGAAATCGGCGTGAACGTCAAATCCTTCGGATTTAAGCACGGTATACCGATTGAGGCGGATCTTGTGTTTGATGTGCGGTTTCTGCCGAATCCGTTTTATATGGCGGAGCTGCGCGATCTTACGGGAATGGACGATGCGGTGTACGAATATGTCACGAAATCTGAG
Source organism: Oscillospiraceae bacterium (assembly GCA_031255955.1). GTDB lineage: Bacteria > Bacillota > Clostridia > Oscillospirales > Oscillospiraceae > JAIRRO01. Next base: position 14,082 of record JAIRRO010000138.1, on the reverse strand, counting down.
GACGCGCAGGCGTTTATGGAAAGGCTGACGGGGCTGATGGATTTTCTCCTGCCGCGATATATAGAGGAAGGGAAGCGCTATTTATCCGTCTGCATCGGCTGCACGGGCGGACGCCATCGTTCTGTTTCCATCGCGCGGGCGCTTCAGGAGCATTTGCAAGGCGCGGGATTTCCCGCGGACTGTACGCACCGCGATATCGATAAATAGGGGAGGGCGCTATGTCATTCTCAGCCAACGCGAAAAACGAAATATGCCGTGCTCTCCCCTCAAAGCCGTGCGACACTATGGCGGAGTGCTATGGAATATTGCTGTATTGCAGCACGTTTTCAGGGCGCGAGATACGAATTATCACGGAGAACGATCGCTTGGCGGAGCGTATCCCGGCGCTGTTTTCATCAGCGTTTGGACTGAGCTTTGACGATGTGCGGGCACCCGACTCCGGCAAGCGCAGCTTTTTGATAACATCGGCGGACAAGCTTGATGTTATCTTTGCCGCCTACGGCTTCGCGCCGGAGGAAACATTGTCTCACCATATAAATTTCGCGGTTTTAGAGGATGAATGCTGCCGCGCTGCGTTTTTGCGCGGGGCGTTTCTTGCGGGCGGCAGCGTATCAGACCCGCGCAAGAGCTATCATTTAGAGCTGGCGACCCCGCACGCCGGTGTGGCAAGAGAAACGCTGGCACTGCTGCGGGAGCTGGAATTTGAGCCGAAATCCGTGGCGCGCGCGGGGAATCATGTCACATATTTCAAACGCAGCGCAGCGATAGAGGATTTTTTAACATTAATAGGCGCTGCCGTCTCCGCGATGGATCTGATGAGCGCAAAAATCGAAAAGGATATGCGAAACACCGTGAACCGCAATGTAAACTGCGACACGGCGAACGCGTCAAAAACCGTGAACGCCGCGCTAAGTCAACTTGAAGCCATTGCGCGGCTGGAGCTTGACGCCCTGCCGGAAAAGCTGCGCGACACGGCGCGGCGGCGGCTCGGTAATCCGGAGCTGAGCCTAACGGAATTAGCGGAGTTGCACGACCCTCCGATTACAAAATCGGGATTAAACCACCGTCTGCGCAAGCTGCGTGAGCTGGCGTCAGGGCGCGCCATACAATAATAAGCGCACTAAGTACGCTCAATTGCCGTCAGGTGGCAAGCAACGCCTGCGCCATACCGAAAAACAGCAGCAGCGCTCCGGCGTCCACAAGCGTCGTAATGACGGGTGACGCCATAACGGCGGGGTCAAGCTTCAGCTTCTTAGCAGCAATAGGCAGTAGGCAACCGACAGTTTTTGCGAGCATAACAGTTAATAATAGTGATATAGACACGGTAATAGAGAGTATAACATCGCGTTTCATAATAGCAATGCGGGCGAAATTTACAGCGGCGAGGGCGCTGCCGCACAGCAGGGCGACGCGCAGTTCCTTCCACAACACGCGCAGAATGTCAGAAGGCTCCACCTCGTCAAGCGCCATACCGCGGATAATCAGGGTGGAGGACTGTGCACCGGCATTCCCGCCCGTATCCATCAACATAGGGATAAAGGCAATCAGCGCCGGAATGGTCGAAAGAGCTTCCTCAAAGCCTGAAATAATCGCCCCTGTGAAAGTGGCGGAGAGCATAAGCAGCAAGAGCCACGGCAGACGGTTTTTTGTCAGCGTGAATATGCTTGTTTTCAAATACGGGTCGTCAGAGGGGGACATAGCCGCCATAATTTCAAAGTCCTCCGTGGCTTCCTCCTCCTGAACTGTCATCACGTCGTCAACCGTGACGATACCAACAATGCGGTTTTCGTTATCCACCACAGGCATTGCAAGCAGCCCGTATTTGCGGAAATCGCCCACAATGCTCTCGCGGTCGTCCGTCGTGACGGCGGGCGTGACGCCGGCGTTCATAATATCGGAAACGCGCGCGTCGGGCGGCGCAAGCAGCAGCGCGCGAACAGAGACGTCACCCAGCAAACGCCGCTCGGAATCCGTCACATAGCAGGTATAAATCGTTTCGCTGTCGATGCCCTCCGCGCGGATTTTATCGAAAGCTTCGCGCACGGTCAGGCGTTCCTTTAATGAAATATATTCAATTGTCATTATACTTCCGGCGCTGTTCTCCGGATATTTCAAAAACTGATTGATTATCTCGCGCTTGTCGGGCGTCAAATTCGCCAGCACGCGCTTCACGACGCTTGCCGGCATTTCCTCGATAAAGTCCACGGCGTCATCAAGAAACATTTCCTCAACCACGCTTTTTATCTCAGAATCCTTGATTTTCTCCACGATACCCTGCTGGTTATCGCTTGGAAGGTACGCGAACACCTCCGCAGCGGTGTCCTTAGGCAGCATACGGAACACACGCACGGCGTCCGCAAGCTCCATTTCCTCAAATTCCTCCGCGATGTCCGCAGGATTTAATTCCCCGAGTACGCGGCGCAGCTCCGTGTAGCCGTTTGATTTCAGCAGCTCGCTGAACATAGCTCATCCCCCTTTTGTGATTTTGTGCCGAATTGTTGCCCGGGGGAATATAAGGCGGCAAAAAGCGCCCCGACGGGCGCTTGGGACAGCTTTGTCAGCGCTGCGAATTATGAAAAAAACGCGGCAAACACACACTCTCCGGACGCGCGCCCGGCAAATCCCCCGGCAATGCCGGTATTTTTGCTGAAATTGCTACTTCGCGGGTGTTCGTCCATGGGTTGTGTCACTTCCTTTATAGTGGAGTGTATCGCGGCATAAAATCCGCGCGCCGCGCGACTTACGCGATACAAGAGGTATAATAACGCCGCTGAGGCGCGTTGTCAAGCGGAAATGTCCGCGGGTGGATAAGAAAAAAATCGGAAGCCGTTGCGCTCCTCCCACGCGCGGATTAAATCAGCATCGAAAAGCCGCTTTGACGCCGCGCTATGCTCACCCGACGCACCGTCAACGGAACGCAGGACGCAGGGGATAAAGGGGGCGTCATTTTTAATGAACGCGGCGGCGCGGTGGTGTCCCTCGCGAATAAAATAAAAGCCATCATAAGAACAGATTTCAACAGGGGCGACAGGCTTGTCCCGCCGCAGCGCCTCAAGGTGCTTTTCGATGACAGCCTCAGACATTTCGCCCGCGTGGCGCGTGGGATAAAGACAAAACTCAGAGATGAACAGCCGTGGAGCTTCACCGCGACTCGACGCGTCACCGTAGCTCGACATAATTAAATCGGCGATAGGCGCGGGCGGGGACTTTGTCGTATCGATAACAAGGTCATAATTTCGAAGGTCATAGCAATCCACGCCGTATTTTTGCAAATAGCGGCGATTCTCACTCGCGCGGCGCGCCTTCAGCTGCGCCTTGGCATCCTTTTCGTCGGAATAACCCTCTGAGGGACCGCGCTTATCAGCCATAACGCGCCGTGCCGCAACAGATTCATCCGTCACAAGAAAAACCTTGTAGGTGTCGCGGACAAAATGCCACGCCATACGCGAGTCGATAGCCATATCAGCCGTTGAATCGGACAGACGGATTAGCCCGTCGTCAATTTTGCGGTCGATTTCCGGATGAGCCTCCATATACCTGTTCAGTTCAAACGTGGTCATACCCATCTCCACGGCAATTTCGCGCTGAACCGTACCCGTGGAGAATATCGTAAGCGCGTAGCGGTCCGCACGCTCTTTGCATACGGTGCTTTTACCACTTCCGAGACTGCCGGTGATAGAAATTCTGATTGGCATAAAAAATTGTCCTCCGCACACATTTTCGCCCGGTTCGAGCGCAATTAACACGTGAACGAATTGTAGCATTTTTTCGCGCCCGACGCAAGTAAAAAAGGACTGCCCGGCGCGGGATTATTTAAAACGCTGCGAATACCACTCCATATTTGCATGAATTTGCTCCGAGCGCTCACCCTCAGCCACGCGCGGCTGCGCGTCCTTTATGATAACGGGAAGCTCGCGCGTTGAGACGATTCCGCCTTTTCCGATGGTGAGTTGAACAATGACAGCCTCGTCCGTGCCCTCCGGAATCTGGCTGTCAAACACAAAGTTTCCGAGGCTGTAATATATCGGAGCACCATTATAAATTTCTTTCCCCTGCAGCACGTGCGGGTGCGACCCGATGACGGATCCGGCGCCGGAATCCACTGCGGCATGGGCGATTTCAAGCTGCTGCTTGTCTATATCGTGGCGATATTCAGCGCCCCAATGGAAATACACCAGCAAAAAATCGCATCGCGCCGCCGCGTCGGCGATTTCGGCTTTCATATCGTCAAGGAACTCCGCGCGGGCATATGCAATTGTCGCGCTGTCGCCGTCATACATAAACCCCTCCGGCGGAAGGGCGCTGTAGGATAAAATTCCGATGCTGACGCCGTGCTTTTCGATAATAAGCGGCGGAATATTCTCCCCGTTTAATCCCGCGCCGGAATGGTGAAGCCCGGCGTTGTCAAGCGCTGAAATGGTGTCGGAAAGCCCGTCGCTAAGATAGTCCATCGTGTGGTTGTTCGCAAGCGTCAGGACGTCAAAGCCCGCGGATTTCAGCTCTCCCGCGTTATCGGGGTCAGCTTTGAATACGAAGCGCTTTGGCTTCATGGCGCCGCCGCCTGCCTGCGTCAGCGGACACTCAAGATTCGCGATTGTAATATCATCGGCATTGAAAATACCGGAGACGCCCTCATAGGGGTATGCCGCGCCGTACTGAGCGATGGCGACGGCAACGCCGCGGTCAAGCAGGACGTCACCGGCAATTGAAATCACAACCTCGTTCTTGAAACGGCGTATAACATTCGGGTTGCGCACGAGCGCCGCGGAAACGCTGATTAGCGCCATGGCGATTAAAAAAATCAGTGAGCGCCTTTTTGCGTTTAGCATCCGGTGGAGTAGGGTACAAGCGGGGCAGGGACGGTTTGCGCCTCTCCCGCCTGAAAGCTTGAGGTGAAGGGCGGGCGCTCCGGCGCGCCGTCCTTCAGCATCGCCTGCCACGCCTCATCCGTCATACGCTCTGACGATATAAATTCAAAGTAATCAAACACCGCGCCGCGCGTGAGATACAGCTCACCGTTCATCGGCACAATGACATAGATCTCGGCGGCGGCACCCACGGCTTCCTCAAGATACGCGTCAAGGACTGTGTGAACATCCGCGATGACCGCCATATTGCGGTCGGCTTCGGATTCAATTTCGTACCAACCGGAGAAGACGTTTCCGACGCTGCTTATTGTGAGATGCTCCAGCAGACCGCCGTAGGTGAGAAGACTGTCGTATTCCTCGGTTGTAAGGTCCTCGCCGCGCAACTCTTTAATCGAGCAGTCGCGGAGGAAGGCAAGCATATTTTCAAAGCTTTGGGCGGCGTAATCGATGTTCTCCGGCAAAATTCCGCGCGCGCGGAGATTTACGCGGGAATACGTCGTAAGCCACAGCAGGCGGTTATAAAGCTCCGGATTTGGCTCCACATAAGACCGAACGACAGGCGGGGGATTGACATCGCCATCGCCGCATTCCGCCGCCGAGCCCTTGGCATACAGAATGGTATCGTGACGCATCTCCGCCCAGCTGCCGAGCGCCGTCGCCAGGGACTTATCCTGCCACGCCGTGTTTTGCATAAACATCGGATAGCCCGCGCCGTATTCACCCGTGAGGGAGCTTTGAGTCCACAGCCACGCAAAGTACATATTCGAGCGCCACATGGAATCCGGCAGCGACGCAAATTTGGCTGTCATTCGCTCAAAATTTTCGCCGTATTCCTGCCACGTGTCCGTCGGCTTATAGAACTCGGCGATAAGCGCGGCGGCGCGCGCGGAGCCAAGCGTGGCGAAGACGTCTAGTCCCGTCGGGAAGGGACGGAAAGCGGAATCGCTTAATTCTTGCAATATCTCAGAATCAGGGATATAACGCTGTCCCATAAATCTCAGCTGCAGGGTGTCGGGAAGTTCCATACTCTTGGTCTTGGAATTGATTTGCGGCAGAGGCAGCGTATCAAGCTCGGCATAGAACAAATCGAGCTTATTTGGGTCGGCAAGCTCGTTTAGGTCCGGGGTGTCGCCGAAAACTTTATATACGATTTCAGCAATCCGGAACGGCGTAACATCGTCAGCCGCCCCGACGAAAAACGATGTTGTGCTGTAGATATTCTCCCACAACGCGCCGCCGTCCGCCTCCGGCAGACGCGAAAGAGCCGCCGAGATGATTATAGAGCGCATTGCCGACGGGACGTCGCGCACAGGCGGTGTGGAGGAGATATACAGCGGGATGGGAACCGTGCCATACCAGCTCATACACCTGAAATAGCGCTCCAGCTCAGGGCTTCGCGTGTAATGCCCGCGCGGCTTCATCAAAGAATAATCGATTTTATATCCGAAAAGCGGGGAGTCAAGCATTCCTCCGGCGGCGTGCAGCAGCTCAGCCTCGCGTTCCACAAGCGGCAATATCTCCGCGGGGAAATCGGAGGGCAGCGCCTCGCCCAAGGCAAGCTGGGCGACGCCGAAATAACCCAGCGCCGTCAGCGCCTCCGCTTTAACATCGGGGGCGGAGATTGCGTCATATTCGCGGCGCATTTGAGCCAGCATATTGTTGTTAAGAGTCAAAAGCTCCGGCAGCAGCGTCATGCCCTCCGCGCTTCTTATGGCGTAGTCGTAGAAAATGTGATAGACCTGCAGGACAGAATCGGTAGTGACGAAGCTGGGGATTTTTTTGTACGTGTTATCCTCATAGATGAAAAAAAGCTGCTCCTGCTTGCCGGGGGCGACGACGAAGCCGTTGCTCGCCAGCTTTGATATTTGCTCCGCCGTTAGGTTTGGGAATTGCTCAAGGTTTGTGACATTTGCGAGCGACGGGTCAATCGAATAATCGGTGCAGCTCGCGATGATATCTATCGGGACGTAATCCCCGCCCGCCTTGTTGAAATCCGGCTTAAAATTGATGCTTATGGCGTTGGATGCGCTGCTCCCCGCGCTGTTTGTGGGGGTGGGCGTGGGCGTTGGTTCGGGTGTTGGCATGTCGCCGTTGTTCGGAGCGCAGCCAGCGGCGACTGAAACGAGCATAGCGGCGGTCAGTAGAAGCGCCGCGACGCTGAGGACGCGTTTTGTGAGATACATAGTGTTATCCCCTTTCAGTTATAAGCTGCTCGTCACGCAGAGCAAAACGGAGCTGACTCCGTGCGCCTGCGCGGTCACGCAGCTCCACACCGACGCAGTCGTCTGTGCTTTCCGTGAAGCGAAGCTCGCCGTCAAATGCCTCGGATTGAGCAAGAATTTCAAAGCCGAAGCCCTTCCAATTATAAGCGGCAACCACCCGACTGTCAAGCTCAAGCCGCTCGATGGATATGATTTCTGAAATGCTGTCGGCGTCAATATCATACAGGATGTAATCGTCGAACGGGCGCGAAAGACGCGAACCCAGCCAAACAGGGATAAGATTGCCCTCGACAAGGTCAAAAAAGAACGGACGCTTTGCCATAACGGGATGAAATGTCGCCGTTTTGTAAACGCAGATAGAAATTTCGCTCACACCGTCGCCGTTAATATCGCCGAGCTGAACCTTCATCGGGCATTTTTCGGAAAGCTCTATGCTGTGCTGTATCTTTTCCGGCGGAATATAGCCCCGCGATTCCAAATCGGCAAAAGCCGAGGCGTCGCACACAAGCAGCAGCTCGCCATAGCGCTCGCCCGTGTCAATTTTACCGTCGCCCGATATTAAAAGCAGCTCATCGGCACCGTCGCTCGTCGCGTCGCCGATGCAATAAGAAACAATTTCGCGCGCCAAAACAGCGCCCTCCGGAACGGGCGTTTTTCGCAGCAGCCTTATAAAGATAAAAATGAGCGCCAGCTCGAGTATTATAAAAACGGACGTAATTATCCATTTTCGCACGCGCTTCGGCGTCAATGGTCTGTATCCGGATTGTTCCGCGCCGCGCGCTTGTGCGATGCATTTTTGCGGAAGGAGGCTTCGTGGCGTGAACGATTATTCGCGGATTTGGCTCCCGACCGCAGGGGAGCGGGGTTAAAATTGCGCGGCTGTTTTTGCTCAGGCGGGGAAAGGGTGAATATCTGCATGGGGAAGGGGTGCTGTTCCACGACAGGGATTTCTTTGTTAATCAGCCGTTCTATGCTGCGCAGGTATGCTTTTTCGTCGATATTACAAAGGGAAATGGCGATGCCGGAGAGTCCCGCCCTGCCCGTGCGTCCGATGCGGTGGACATACGTTTCGGGTTCGTTCGGCAGATCAAAATTGATGACGTGCGAAAGGCGGTCGATGTCAATCCCGCGCGCCGCGATGTCCGTAGCCACCAGCACACGCGTTTTGCCTTCCTTAAAATCGCTGAGCGCGGCTTGACGGGCGGATTGCGACTTGTTGCCGTGAATCACGCCGGAGGGGATTCCCGCGTCGCACAATGCCTTGCAAATCTTGTTGGCGCCGTGCTTTGTACGTGAAAAGGTCAAGGCGGAGGTGATGGCGCTGCTGCATAAAAGTTCAATTAAGAGAAGGATTTTATTTGCTTTATCGACGAAATAAACCGATTGCTCGATGCTGTCAACTGTGGACGAAACGGGCGTCACCGTAACTGTCTCCGGGGATTTAAGAATTGAGGATGCCAGCGTGGCGATTTCCTGCGGCATCGTCGCCGAAAACAGCATTGTCTGCCGCTTGGTGGGGATTTTACTGATGATTTTTTGCACGTCGTGGATAAAGCCCATATCCAGCATGCGGTCAGCCTCATCCAGTGTGAAAAGGGAAATGGTGCTTAAATCGCAAAGTCCCTGACCTATCAAGTCCAATAATCTGCCCGGCGTCGCCACCAAAATATCAACGCCCGCGCCAAGCGCGTCCGTCTGCGGGTTTTGTGACACGCCGCCGAATATGCAGACACATTTAAGCCCTGTATAGCGTCCGTAGCTGTGAAAGCTCTCGCCGATTTGAATCGCAAGCTCGCGCGTCGGCGTCAAAATAAGCGCCTGAAGCGAGCGCGCAGTCCCGCGCTCTCTCCGCCGATTGTACAGCATTTGCAGGATGGGCAGGGCGAACGCCGCCGTCTTACCCGTACCTGTCTGCGCGCAGCCTAATACGTCGCGCCCCGCCAGCAGCAGGGGAATTGTCCGCTCCTGCACCGGCGTCGGAATTTCATAAGCCTCCTCCCGCACCGCTCTTTTTATGGGCTCAATAAGCCCCAAGTCATTAAAAGTCACCGATTATCTCCTGAGAATTTATTTTGTATAAACCAGCCGCCCGATTGCGGGCATATGCCGAATGTAGCTATAGCATACCATACCTTGGAGAGGATTACAACATAAATCGGGATGTCTCTTGTAAATCCCTCCCCGCAGTGATAGAATACCAAGCGAAAAGCTCCCGCGGGCTACTCCCCGCCGGGCGCTTATATAAAGACGGATTACAAAGACGGATAAGGAGATAAACCGATGATAAACGTGATAAGCTCCGGGTGCGGCGGCAGGATGGGTCTTGCGTTTGCCCGCGTCGCGCAGGGCGATCCCGATATGAAAATCGTGGCGGGCGTCCGCCGAAGGCTTGAGGGTACCGGGGATTTCCCCGTATATCTCGATCCTATGGAATACGGCGGGAATGCCGACGTCCTCATTGATTTCTCCTCGCCGGACGCCCTTGCCTCTCTGCTGCGTTGGGCGGCGGCGCGCAATCGTCCGCTTGTGCTGTGCGCAACGGGATATTCCCCCGCGCAGCTCGCTGAAATTCAAAACGCGGCGGGCAATCTTCCCATTTTGCGCTCGGGGAATATGTCCCTCGGGATAAACCTCGCCGCGGCGCTGACCGCCAGCGCGACGGCGGCGCTGGGGAGCGGATTTGACATTGAAATTGTAGAGCGGCACCACGGGCGCAAGCTCGACGCGCCCTCCGGCACGGCATTAATGCTGGCGGACGCGGCGTCCTCCGCGCTGCCGTATAAGCCGGAATATGTCTTCGATCGCTCCGGACGCAGAGAACCGCGCCCCGCCGGTGAAATCGGATTTTCGGCGGTGCGCGGCGGCACGATTGTCGGCGAGCACGAGGTTATTTTCGCGGGCGCGGACGAGGTTATTGAAATTAAGCACACGGCTTATTCCCGCGATGTTTTCGCCACGGGGGCGCACCGCGCGGCGAAATTTATGGCGTCCGTGAAATCACCGGGGCTTTACGATATGTCGGACGTGATTAAAGCCGGACAGCCCGGTTAAAATTTGTACACTTACGCCCCTGCCCTAAACTGAATCAGCTCCGCCGCGATGCTGACGGCAAGCTCCTCCGGCGTTTCCGCACCAATTTGCAACCCGACGGGCGAGACAAGGCGGCTGATAGCCTCGGCGGAGAGTCCCGCCTCGTCGCGCAGACGCTCGCGTATCACCGCCATCTTGCGGCGGCTGCCCATGCAGCCCACATAACGAGCCGGGGACGGCAGCGTTTGCGCCAAAACCTCATAGTCGTTTTTGTGTCCGCGCGTCACGACGATGACATAGTCAAGCCCGGTCAGGGTTACACTGTCGTCGATGCGCTTAAAATCACCGAGCACCACGCGCTCTGCCTCCGGAAAATGCTCCGCCAAGGCGTAGTCCTCGCGGTCGTCAAACACGACGCAGTTGAAGGCAACGCGCGCGAGCGCGGCTGACAGCTCGCGCCCGACGTGACCGCCGCCGAAAATATACACGCGACCCAAATCCCCGATGGGCAGCGTAAGCCGCCCGTCATAATCATCGTTTTCCTTTTCAAAATACGCCTTGCCGCGCTTCGCGCTTTTCCCGGCGTCCCCCTGTGCGTCCGGCGGCAAAAATGTGATTTCCGTGGGGGCGCCCTTTACGATGCGCAGTTCTATACATGCCTCGCCGTCGGGCGAATCCGCGGCGCTTTTCAGCGCCTTTAATAGCTCGGCTGACGGAGAAAGCGCGCAGAAATGCACCGTGACATCCCCGCCGCAAATCATACAAAGATCGCCCGTGCCGTCAGATGTCAGGCTGTATCCCAGCGTTTTGGCAGGCTCTGAGTCCGCGGGGAGCATTTCTTCACGCGCGACGCGCTGCACCTCGTATTCAATCGCCCCGCCGCCCACTGTTCCCTTTGATGAGCCGTCGGCAAAAACCGCCATAGCAGAGCCTGTTTTCCGCGGTGTGGAGCCGAGACTTTCCAGCACGGTTGTCAAAATCACGCGCTCGCCGCGCCCCAACGCGTTTATTATATCCGGCAGCAATTTTTTCATATCCAAGGATCACCCTTTATCGTTTTTTCGTATTTTACAGCATCGCGGCGAAAAATTCAAGCTTGCCGCCCCCTGCCGAAAATTCCGGTTGCAAATCGCGCCGCGCGATGATAAAATACCGTTGACAGCGCCTTTATATAAAATCTTTTTGGGAGAACAGCCTTGAAAAAACATATTGTCGCAATAATATTAGCCTCAATGGCGCTAGCGTCTCAGCTGACGCCCGCGCTCGCCGCGCCGGAGTCTCAGCGTTATCGCGATGTGCCTGAATCCGCGTGGTATTACGACAGCGTCGCATTTGTCACGGATCGCGGGTATATGCAGGATCGCTGGAATGGCTTCTTTGCGCCAAACGCCGCGTTTACATACGACGAAGCCGCCGCCGCGCTGTCGCGTTTCAACCCGAATTTTGATTCCTCCGCAATTTCGGGGGATGAGGCTATTTCCCGCGCCCGCTTCGCTGAACACATCCACGCGGCGCTGGGCGCCGAATCGCTTGAGCCGATAAACGAAATTACGGATTACGCCATTCGCGACGTGCCGCGCGACGCCGCTTACAGCGAGGCTGTATACGCGCTGTATCGTGCCGGGGTGGCGACGGGCGGCGATAAATTCGGCAGATTTTTTCCGGACAGGACGCTGACGCGCGCGGAGGCGTGCGTTATGCTGCGCCGCGCGGCCGAGCCTGCGTTCCGGATGTATGTGTCCCTCCCCGATAAGCTGAGCGCGGAGGATATTTTTGAAATTTGCATCGCCAGCGCGTTCACCATTGAGACATACGACGAATTCGGCGAATTCATCAGGAGCGGCAGCGGCTTTTTCATCTCTCCGGACGGTCTTGCCGCCACGTGCTTTCACGTGCTGGCGGGGGCATATTCCGCCGAGATAACCGTAAACGGGGGCGAAAAATTCAAGGTCGTCGGCGTGGCGGCATACGACGCGGAAACGAACGCCGCGATTATCTCAGCGGAGGGCGACAGCTTTGATTGGCTGCCGATTGCCGATTCGGACGCCGTGAAAACAGGCGCGACGGCGTACTCCCTCGGAAGTCCGCTCGGTCTGGACGGCACGATTTCAAAGGGCGTGGTGTCCTACGCGGGGCGCGAGGTTGAGGGGCAGAGTATGCTGCAATTCACGTCAAATATCTCTCAGGGCAGCGGCGGCGGCGCGCTTTTGGACTCTGCCGGGCGCGTAATCGGGATAACAAGCAGCTCGTTTACAGCCGGTGAGACGCTGAACCTTGCCGTGATGTCCAACCGCATTACGGAGCTGAAAATTGTGAGAATCATATCGCTGGCAGCCGTCACGCGGAGCGTGAAAACAGCGGCGGAGACTGCCGCCGGAGGCTGATATCACCGCAAAAATATCATCAGCGCGGCAATATCCGCCGGGGAAACGCCGGAAACGCGTGAGGCTTGCCCCAAGCTTGCCGGACGAACGCGATCCAGCTTTTGGCGCGCCTCTGTGCGCAGTCCGTTAATCGAAAAATAATCAATGCCGTCCGGAATCGGGCGGCTTTCCATTCGCCGCGCCTCTTCAAGCTGGCGCTCCTGCCGCTTGATATACCCCTCATATTTCACGGCGATTTCTGCGGATTCGCGCACGGCGGCGGGTAGCTCGGGCGCGTTTTCGTCAAGCGGCGCGATATGCGAATATGTCACGCGCGGGCGGCGCAGCAGGGACGCCAGCGAAACGCCGGACGGCGGCGGAGCCTCACCCAAAGCCGCAAGCATTTCCCCAAGCTCTTTTGACGGCGGGATGAATTTCGCCTCAAGCCGCGCGATTTCGCGCTCCACAGCGGCGTATTTCTCCAACACCCGCGCGTGCCGCTCCTGTGAAAGCAGCCCGACGCGCCGCCCGTATTCGGCAAGCCGACGATCCGCGTTGTCCTGCCTGTGCAGCAGACGAAACTCCGTGCGGGAGGTCATCATTCTATACGGCTCATCCGTGCCGCGCGTCACAAGGTCGTCAATCAACACGCCGATATATCCGCTCTCGCGGGGCAGGATGAGCGGCGGATCGTTTTTCAGTCTCAGGGCGGCGTTCACCCCTGCCACAAGCCCCTGCGCGGCGGCTTCCTCATATCCCGAGGTGCCGCAAAACTGCCCCGCGCCGTAAAGCCCGGATATGGTCTTTATCTCCAGTGTCGGCAGCAGCGTCAGCGGGTCTATGCAGTCATATTCAATGGCATACGCCGGGCGCTGAAGCTCCGCATTTTCCAGTCCGGGCAGCGTCCGCAGCATCTCCATCTGCACGTCCTCCGGCATCGACGATGAAAACCCCTGAATATACAGCTCCTCTGTGTCAAGCCCCATCGGCTCTATAAAAATTTGGTGTCGCGGCTTATCCGGGAATCGCACGATTTTATCTTCAATCGACGGGCAATAACGCGGTCCCGTGCCCACTATCACGCCGGAAAATAGCGGCGAGCGATTCAAATTCGCGCGGATAACGGCGTGCGTGCGCTCGTTTGTATATGTCAGATGACACACGGCGCGGTTGACAGGCGTCGCCGTTGTCTCAAAGGAGCAGGGCGCGGGATACTCGTCGCCGTACTGAAGCTCCATACGCGAAAAATCGACGGAGCGGGCGTTCACGCGCGGCGGCGTCCCCGTCTTAAAGCGGCGCAGCGGCAGACCCAGCGCGCGCAGCGTTGCAGATAACTCCGTGGCGGCAAACATACCGTCGGGTCCGCCCTCGCGCACCGTATCGCCGACGATAGTCCTCCCCGCGAGATATGTCCCCGAACAAATTACGACCGCGCGAACGGAATATACCGCCCCCAGACGCGTCACAACACCCGACACGCGCGGCGCGGCGTCGCCCTGCGGCGTAGTCAGCACCTCTACAATCTCCGCTTGCTTGAGATACAAATTCTCCTGACGCTCCAGCGTGTGTTTCATTATTTTTTGGTACTCGCGCCTGTCC
>JAIRRO010000116.1 GCA_031255955.1 Oscillospiraceae bacterium | reverse complement strand
GCTATGTCTCCCGCCCGGATGCCATTATAGGCTCCCTCGCGGATGGATATCTTAAGATGACCGTCCTGCGCGAGGTGTTAACGCTACAGTCACTCACAGACGAAATGCTGGCGCTGCAGGGTGAGGGTGAAAGCGGCGAAGCCGAAAAGACCGGCGATTCCGACGCTGCCGGTGCGGGTGAATCCGGAGAAACCGACAGCGGTGGCGACGCTAAATCCGATTCCGCGGGCGTATCAGTATCCGGTGGAACAAGCGAGGCTGCCGGAGTGGGCTATGGCGCAGACGAGGGTGACGCCACCTCAGGCGGCGGCGCCACAGGCAGCGAAAGCGGCGGATTCACAGACGGCAAAAAGGATACGCAGGGCGGCAGCGGCACGGCTGACGGCACCTCAAAGGGTGACGGCACAGGAGAGGGCAGCGGCGCGACGTCCGCCTCCGGTGAAGGCGCCCCAACACAAGCCACCGGTGACGACGCCGAAGCATCAGAAAATAGCGACGGCGAGAGCCAAGAAGGTTCTGACGCCTCGGGTGAGTCTAATGGCGAGGAAGCATCTGACAGCCTTGAGGGCGAGGAAGCATCCGAAAACGCCGAAGCATCAGAGTCCGATGCTGAGTCTGAAGCCGAGTCCACCGGCGACAACGACGCCGCAGCCGGTGAAACAAACACAAGCGGGATAATCACAGGCGAAGTCGGCGAAGCAATCACAAGCGAGACCGGCGCAACAGACGCCACCGACGCCGATAACACAACCGACACAGCCGAGGCTGCCGCCGAAAACGGCGAAGCTATAATTGACGCTGACGGCGACGGCATAGCAGACAGCGAGGGCGTGGGTGCCGATGGCTCAACGGAAGAGTCCGGCTTGGTGAGAACCGAGAACATCCCCGCGCGCGAGTTCGCGATGGCGTATGACAACGAAAGCGGACAGTTTGTGTTCTACGACGTGGCAAGGCTGCTTGCCGGTGAAACAGTCCCGGCGCTGACGGCGACGGAAGAGAATCTTGCCCTTGCCGCGCAGCTGCTTGAAAACCACAGGACACTTGAATCGGGACGCAACAGAGAGCTGCCCGTCGGCGGAAAATTCGTAATCGTGCTTGTCTCCGCCGCGGTGGTAACGCTGCTCGTGGTCATCTTTGACAAGCGACGCAGAACATGGTAGAATAGAGATAATTGTATACCGGCAATGATGGCTGCGCCACCATTGCCGGTGTGCGGCGTAAGCGCTGATGCGAGTGTTCGCGGAAGCGCCCGCGCCCGCAGGCGCGTTCCCCGTGCGACAGCACGTACTATATGAAGGGTTAAAGGTGTGTATGCGATGCGGTACTATGTCGTATCAAATTTAAAAAAGGGTATGACCCTCGCGCAACCGGTTTTCGGTGAGCAGAGCGAGGTTGTGTATTCCGATGGTCAGCGCCTTATGCAGAAGGAAATCGACAAAATAGGGCAGCTGGGTTATCCCGGCGTGTATGTGGAGGATCCGCGCGCGGTGGAAATCGCGCCGCAGCTGCTGCTTCCGCGGGAGCTGTATCTCAATGCCGTCGCGGCGCTTAAATATTTCACGGACACAGCGAAGCTCGGGGCGAAAAACGACCGCGCCGCGGATTTAGAGCGCCAGCACAACGTCGTTCTCCCCATTATCGAGGTGCTAAAGACAAAAAAGCGGCGCGTTATTGAGTGTGTGGAAGGTAAGCCCTTCCGCGAGTATGACAATTATCACGCGGTGTCTGTTATGGTGCTGTCTCTGCTGGTGGGCATAGAGGGCGGCATGACGGACGATAAGCTCTATGAGCTGGGCGTGGCGTCGCTGCTGCATGATATAGGCAACGCGTTTCTTCCGCCGGAGATATTAAACCGTCCGGGCGAACTTACCGATGAGGAATATGACATCGTCAAAAAGCACGTCCAGATGGGCTATGACTATCTGCACGATTATCACGATTTATCGCCTGAGGCGTCCTTGGGCGCGCTTCAGCACCACGAAAACTATGACGGCACGGGCTATCCCAACAAGCTCAAGCGCAAGCAAATTTCGCTTGTCGGGCGTATTATCGCCGTGGCGGACGTCTATGACGCGCTTGTTTCCCGCCGTCCTTACCGTCCCGCGAAGTATGCGAATGAAGCACTTGACGTGTTAGAGCAAAGCTCAGACCGTAAGTTTGACCCCGACATCGTAAATGTCTTTATGAAGTTCGTCGCGCCGTTTCCGGGCGGGGTGCCTGTGCTGCTCACCACGGGAGAGCAGGGGCTTGTATATCACAATTATGTGGAGTCGCTGCGCCGTCCGAAGGTGCTGCTGACAGAGGGGAACAGGCTCGGCGAATACATCGATTTGGCGAAGGATCCGGAATTTGAGAAGGTAAAGATAAGAAAAATCGTTGAATAAACACCGGCGCGAGGACGGGATTGGAGCTGCCCCGGGATTGGAGCTGCCCTATGATAGTGGCATTTTATATCATCGCTGTCTGCGCGATTCTGTATCTGTTTATCAGAGGAAGCGTGTTTATTTATGGCACGGCTCGCGGGCGTCCGCGCGTATCCTGGAGGAACATAGTTCCGTGGGTCGCGTGGGCGCTTATTGTGCTTGCGGTTGTCGCTGTGACGTGCGTTTTGGCGTGGCAAAAGGTGTTTGAGGACAGGGCGCGGTATGTGCCTGTGGTCGGCGGCTCATATTTTGAGGATAAAAGGGGAGAGCTGGGCTATCAGCCGGACAGGACGATAGGCGGCGGTGGCGGCAGTGGCAACGCGGGCGGCGGTGACGAGGCTCTGCCCGGGAATCAGTATGAGCTGAGATTTGAAAATACGGACGGGGCGCAGGCGCTTCCGCCGATGTATGTTGACGCGGATACAACAGTGACGCTAAAGCCGCTGGAGGACAGGGACAGCCACGTGTTTCTCGGCTGGTTTACCGACCGCGCGCTCAGTGTGCGCGTGACAGAGGTGACGATGGACTCCGCGAAAACGGTGTATGCCGGTTGGGCTGTGAAGCAGACAGAGCCGATGCATCTGCCATATCTGCTTGCCGGGTCCGGCGGCTATTGGCAGCCGGAGGGCGGGCTTACGCGCAGGGATATGCTGATTATGTTCTCGCTTATGCTGGATAACGCCCCCCCGCCCTCGCCGGAGGGTGCGCTTGACGAGGAAGAGATGTATGCCGCCTTATTGGGCGCTATGCGGGCAAGCGGCGTTATTTTCGGCTTCCCGAGCGCAACACTGGAGGCAGACGAATTTGTTTCCCGCGCAGAGATGATTACGG
Source organism: Oscillospiraceae bacterium (assembly GCA_031255955.1). Taxonomy (GTDB): domain Bacteria; phylum Bacillota; class Clostridia; order Oscillospirales; family Oscillospiraceae; genus JAIRRO01. Next base: position 13,188 of record JAIRRO010000116.1, on the reverse strand, counting down.
TCTGCGCGCGAATGGCGCGTCTGCGCGATTCAAAAACGGAATATGTCCGCCCCGAGCCGGGCGGCTTCAGGCTGGACGTCGAGAAGAATTATTGGGCGGCGGCAGAGATTGAGCTTGCGGGCAAATGGGGCTGGCTTGAATATATGGGCGAGCAGCGGTCTATGACATTTCCGCTCGGGGGCGATATTACGCGCGCGGAGGTGGCGTATATCGTAAACCGTCTGCTGTATCGCTCTTATGACAAAGCCTATATCGACGCGCGCGAGCTGACGTGGATGGACGTGCCGGAAACGCATTGGGCGCGCTATGACATAATGGAAGCCAGCGTGGCTCACGCCTACGCCGGCTTCTCAGAAAAAGAACGCTGGAGAAAAATTTACGGTTGACGGAGGGTGCGCTTTGCCTTATGCGGTTTCGATTCCCGCGGCTCTTTCAAGCCCCAGCTCTTTAACGGCGTCCTCGCGCATTTTGTATTTCAGGATTTTACCGGCGGCATTCATCGGGAACTCCGCTGTAAAGCTGACATAGCTTGGCACCTTGTGCTTCGCCATATTGCGCCGTACATAGTCGCGTATATCTTCCGAGGTAAGAGCCTCGCCCTCGCGCGGGATGACAACCGCCATAATCTCTTCGCCGTATTGCTCGCTCGGTACGCCGATTACCTGAACGTCGCGCACCTTGGGGTGGGTATAGATAAATTCCTCAATTTCCTTGGGGTAAATGTTCTCGCCGCCGCGGATTATCATATCCTTCAGGCGTCCCGTGATTTTATAATACCCCTCAGGTGTGCGCCGCGCGACGTCTCCGGTGTGCAGCCAGCCGTCGCGGTCGATTGCCGCCGCCGCGGCGTTCGGCATCTTGTAATAGCCCTTCATAATGTTATAGCCGCGGGCGACAAATTCCCCGTCCGCTTCGTCGGGGAGGTCAACGCCTGTTTCAGCGTCAACAATTTTACATTCCACGCCGGGGAAGGCGCTGCCGACGGTTGAAACGCGCAGCTCCACAGAATCGTCCGTCGAGCTTTGCGTGCAGCCGGGGGAGCTTTCCGTCTGCCCGAACACTATGGTGATTTGCGACATATTCATTTTTTCCACCACGTCGCGCATCACGGGGATGGGGCAGGGCGAGCCTGCCATTATGCCGGTGCGCATATGCTTAAAGTCGCGGGGGTCAAAGTCCGGATGCTCCAGCATCGCGATGAACATCGTCGGTACACCGTGGAAGCACGTGATTTCTCTGTCGCGGATGCAGCGCAGGGCGGCGCGCGGAGAGAAATACGGCAGGGGCGACATTGTCACGGCGTGGGTCATGGCAGCCGTCATGGCAAGCACCATGCCGAAGCAGTGGAACATCGGCACGTGTATCATCATCTTATCGCGCTCTGTCAGCGCCATACGGTCGCCGATGCATTTTCCGTTGTTCACGATGTTGCGGTGGGTCAGCATCACGCCCTTCGGGAAGCCCGTGGTGCCGGAGGTGTACTGCATATTGCAAACATCGTCGGGTCGAACGGCGGCGGCGCGTTCACTGACCGCCGATTCCGGGACGCGCGCGGCGCGTATTTTCATATCCTCCCACGTAAGGCAGCCTGTTTGCGGCGCGGAGACATTCACGATGTGGCGCAAAAACGGCAGACGCGTGCTGCGCAGCGGCTCGTGCGTCGGCGTGTGCTGCAGCTCGGGGCAAAGCTCCGCTATAATTTCGTTATATCGCGAGTCCTTGTAGCCGTCTATCATAAACAGCGTGTGTACATCCGCCTGACGCAGCAGATATTCCGCCTCGCGAATTTTATACGCCGTGTTCACCGTCACCAATACGGCGCCGATTTTAACAACCGCCCAAAAGACGATATACCATTGCGGGATGTTTGTCATCCACACGGCTACCTTTGTGCCGGGGCGCACGCCCAGTTCAATCAGCGCGCGCGCCAGCTCGTCCACGTCGCGGCGAAGCTCGGCATAGGTGCGCGTATAGCCGTCGGGGAAGCCCGGCGTGCAGCCGTCGGGATAGCATTCCAGCACGCCCGGGGCGCGGGAAAAATCAAACGCGGGTTGATTCGGAAAGCGCGCGCAAATTTCGTCCAGCAGCTCCGGGAAGGTCAAATCCACCAGCGATGGGTCTGACAAATCGGGCGGCGGCGCGGGGGAGTCCGGAGAGGGCAGAGCGCCCAGCACCGTGCCTTTATAGTCGATAGAGCGCAGCGCGCGATACAAATCGTCCTGCGGCATCGCGCCCTCTGAATTGACGGCGCGGACATAAGCGCCCAGCCGTCCGATGGTTGCGTCCGCGCTTTCGCCGCTTTTATACGTTTCCCCCGCAAACCAATAGGCGGCAAGGTTGTCATCGGCGTATGTATCCAAAATGTCAATCAGCCGCGCGGAGTCGGCGAACAGTCCGCGCGTCTCTATCAATAGGGTAACGCCGCGCCGAGAGGCTTCGTTTAACACGCGGTCGATAAGGCGCGTCAGTCTTGTTTCGTCTATCGGCGTTGTAATATCGCCGCACAGGGCAACGTTCGGCACGCCCAAGACCTCCGCCAGCGTGACGGCGTTAGACACTGCCGCCTCGGCGGCGACGCGCGGAGAGATGTGTGACGCCCCGGCGGGGGCATCCCGAAACAGCGCGGATATATCCACCGCAACACAGCTGATATCGGCGCCTGCGAAGCTATTTATCTCCGCGGGATTTTGCAGCAGCGCGCTCAGCCGCTCCGGCGAGATATACAGCTCGGCGGAGCTGCGCGGGATGGCGGCGTCCGGGGCTACGCGGGTGACGGGTATCATACGGCGCCGCCTTTCGCATCGCCGGAGGCGCAGAACGCCGCAATATCGGCGCGAATCGCGGGGACAAGCTCGTTCACCGCGGCGATGTAGGCTTTAATCGCGGAATATACGATGTCGTTATCCAGCGCCGTGCCGTCCGCCTGATTGCCTTCATAGCGCAGCGTGACAGAGGTTTCCCCTAAAGAATCCTTCCCCTCTGTGACGGCGCGGATGTCAAACTTCGTAAGCTCAAAGCTGCGTGTGCGCCAAAAGCGCTTAATACCAGCCTCGTCCGCGCCCTCAAATGAGCGCGAAAGGTCAAGGCGCAGGGCTTTGTTTATGGCGTCATAAGCCGCGTCTATGGGACCGTCGCCATAGCGTGTTTTGACGGTTTTGCCGAGCTTTCCGCCCAATGTAATCGTGGCGGTGGATTTGATTGTGTTGCCCGTCGTGATGACAAAGTCAAATACGCGGTATTCCGGTGTGTTGCTTTGGGATTTTGTCATTTGTAAAAGTCTCTCCTTTTGAAAATTGCGTTGCTTTTTATACGGTGAGTGTCCAGCCGCGGTCATCGGGGAGCTTGCCCGTTTGGATGCCGTATAGCGCGTCATACAGCCGCTGCGCCAGCTCGCCGACGCGCTCGTTCCCGATGCTCAGCGTTTCGTCCGACGACACCAATCTGCCTACGGGCGAGATGACAGCCGCGGTGCCGGTGGCGAAGATTTCGCTGAGGCGTCCGTCCTTTCCGGCGGTAAAAACCTCGTCAATCGTCAGGCGGCGCTCCGCGACGGGGATACCCCAGCTTTTCAGCAGCTGGATGACGGAGTCTCGCGTTATCCCCGGCAGAATCGTACCGTGCAGCGGCGCGGTGATAACCGTTCCGTTGATGACGAAAAAGGCGTTTGATGTGCCGATTTCCTCGACATAGCGGCGCTCGACGGCGTCTAACCACAGCACCTGCTCGCAGCCGCGCGCGGCGGCTTCTGTTTGCGCCTTCAGGCTGCCGGCATAGTTGCCGCCGACCTTGGCAAAACCCGTGCCGCCCGGCGCGGCGCGGACATAGTCACGCGTCACATAGATGCCGGTGGGATGAATCCCGCCGCCGGGGGCGTCATAATACGGACCCACGGGCGAGCAGATGATGATGAATTTATAATGGTGCGCCGCGTGTACGCCGAGAAATGCCTCGTCGGCGAACATAAACGGGCGGATATACAGGCTGGTGCCTTCCTTTTCGGGAATCCAATCGCGCTCGATATCCACAAGCGCGCGGACAGCCCCGACAAAAAGCTCGACGTCAAGCTCCGGCATACACATGCGTTCGTTAGAGCGGCGCGCGCGCTCGGCGTTCATATACGGGCGAAACAGCAGCACGCGTCCGTCGGGGGCGCGGTAGGCTTTCAGCCCCTCAAACATCTCCTGCCCGTAATGCAGCACGGCGGCGGCGGGGTCAAGCGATAGCGGGGCGTAGGGTACAACGCGCCCGTCGTGCCAGCCGCGCTCGTCGGAATATTCCATAATGAACATATGGTCGGTGAAGGTCTGCCCGAATTTCAGTGTGTTCGGATCGGGCTTTGGTTTGGGGGTTGCGGTTTTTTGGACGGTAAAATCGGGAATTGCTTGTGACATGGTGATGTTCCTTTCGGTTTTTATTTTCGGCTTTATATTTTGAAGTACTCAAACGCTTTTATGTTCGCGGGGATGGTCTCCGCCTTTTTCCCCGTGAACGCCTTTTCGCGCATCACGCGCTCTATGGTCTCCTGCTTCACAACCTCTGTCGCGCGGACAGCCGCGCCGAGCATCACCATATTCGCGGAGCGGGGGCTGCCCAGCTCGCGCGCTATGTCGATGGTGGGGACATAGAAAACGCGTATATCGTCGCGTGTTGCCTTTTGCGTGATGATGGAGGAATTGAGCAGCATCACGCCGCCGGGCTTAACCAAGGATTCAAATTTGATAAGCGAGGGCAGATTCATAGCGATGAGGCAGTCGGCTTCATATATCAGCGGGCTGGACACCTCGCGGTCGGATACGATGACGGTGCAGTTGGCGGTGCCGCCGCGCATTTCGGGCCCGTAAGAGGGATAGTATGTCGTCTGCTTGTTTTCAAACATCGCGGCGTATGTCACCATCTGCCCCATCAGGATGATGCCCTGACCGCCGGATCCGGCGAAAAACAGCTTTTGCGCGCTCATGACGCCACCTCCTCCGACGTCGGTTCACGATATACGCCTAATGGGTAATACGGCAGCATATTGTCAATAAGCCATTTCATAGCGTCCGGCGGGGTAACGCCCCAGTTGGTGGGGCAGGTGGATAAAAACTCGACGAAGGTGAAGCCCGCGCCCGTCTGCTGAATTTCAAACGCGCGCCGAACGGCTTTCTTTGCGTTTCGGATGTGCGCGGGCGAGGCAAGGGATACGCGCTCGATATACACAGCGCCCTCCAGCGTTGCCAGCATTTCAGAAACGCGTATGGGGCTGCCCGCCTGTTCCTTTTTGCGTCCGTCCTGAGAGGTCGTGGAGCGCTGACCCAGCAGCGTCGTCGGCGCCATCTGACCGCCCGTCATACCGTAAATGCAGTTGTTGATGAAAAATGTGGTGAATTTTTCGCCGCGCGCCGCCGCGTGTACGATTTCCGCCGTACCGATAGAGGCAAGGTCGCCGTCGCCCTGATATGTGAAAACGATTTTATCGGGGTGAACACGGCGTACGCCGGACGCCACGGCGGGGGCTCTGCCGTGCGCCGATTCGCACATATCCACGTTCATAAATTTGTGCGCCTGCACGGCGCAGCCGATGGGCGCAACGCCGATTGCCTTCCCCAGCATACCCATTTCTTCAAGCGTTTCGGTTATCAGGCGGTGCGCTATGCCGTGGGTGCAGCCGGGGCAATAGCTTGTGTCGGTGCGAACCATTCCCTTTGTATATGTGAATACAGGCTTCATTGTATTGCCTCCTTATAGATTTTTTCGGCGGAGTCAGCCAGCTCAAGCGAGGTTGGAATCATTCCTCCGGTGCGGTGGATTAGGCGCGTCGGCAGCCGCTTCCCGACGCCGATTTTTACATCCTCAAGCATTTGCCCCATGGACAGCTCTGCCGAGATGACAACCCTTGTCCGCGCGCCGATTTTATCAAACTCGTCATAGGGGAACGGCCAAAGCGATATGGGGCGGATAAGCCCCGCCTTTATGCCGCGCTCCGCAAGAATATCTATCGCCTCACGCGTAATTCTGGCGACGGTGCCGAAGGCGACAAAAACGACGTCGGCGTCCTCGATGCCTATAGTTTCAACGCGCGCAAGCTCTTTTTCGGCGCGGGCGTATTTGGCAAAGAGCTTTTCAACGTGCGCCTCCAGCTCGTCCGGCTGCATACGCAGCGATTTAACAACGTTTTTCTGCGCGTCGTCGTCACCATAGCCTGTGATTGCCCACGGCTTGGCGCTGCGGATTTTATCAGACTCTGTAAACGGGCGCTGCTCCGGCAGGGTGACAGGCTCCATCATCTGACCCATTATGCCGTCGGAAAAAATCATTATCGGGTTGCGCCACGTCTCCGCCAGCTCGGCGGCTTCATAAATAAGGTCAATCGCCTCTTGAATACTCGCCGGGGCAAACACCGGAATTTTATAGTCGCCGTTGCCGCCGCCGCGCGTAACCTGAAAATAGTCCGCCTGTCCGGGCTGAATCCCGCCGATGCCGGGTCCCCCGCGAGAGACGTTAAGCGCGACCAGCGGAACCTCTGCCGAGCAGAGAAAGCTCATTCCCTCCTGCATCAACGCTATGCCCGGCGAGGAGCTGGAGATGAACACCGCACCGCCCGCCGCGCCCGCGCCGTAAGCCATATTGATGGCGCCAAGCTCTGATTCCGCCTGCAGGAATACGCCGCCGCGTCGCGGCAGCTCGCGCGACATATATTCGGGAATCTCGCTTTGCGGCGTGATGGGATAACCGAAGTAAAAGCGCAGACCGCCGCGGATGGCAGCCTCGGCAAATGCCTCGTTACCTTTTAACAGTACCTTTTCGTTTGCTGACTGAGCGCTCATTGTGATTCCTCCTCTCTGAAAATACCGATTGCGCCGTCGGGGCAGACAAGCGCGCATGAGGTGCAGCCGACGCACTCCTCCTGGCGGGTGATACCGGCGGGGCTATAGCCCTTTGAGTTGATTTCGCTGCTCATTTCGATGAGACCCTTGGGACAGGACGCGCGGCAGAGCTCGCAGCCTTTGCACGTGTCGCTGTCGAATACAACCTTGAATTTTGCCATAATTAATGCTCCTTTTTGTGATAGAATGTGCTGCGGCACGGGGAACGCGCCTATGGCGCGGGCGCGGGCGTGTACCGCGCCATGTGCTGCGGCACGGGGAACGCTTCGCTTAACGTGCTGCGGCACGGGGAACGCTTCGCGGGGTGTTATCGCATATGCTGCGGCACGGGGTACGCATGTTATCTGTCCAGCCATGCGGGGCGCATATGAAGCGCGAGGGGGAAGAGTGTGGCGGAGATGCCCGAAAGCTGCTCCGGCGGGACTATGGGTTGGGGAAAGCAGTCATATAACAGTGTTTTGCCGAGCGCGGCGCAGAGGTCAAGGGAGAGGGCGTGTCCGCTGAGAATTGTTTCCGCCGTGGTTTCGCGAAGCAGGTGGGTGTTGTTGACGATGAAGCCAGCGGCAAGTCCCGTGGCGCGTTCTATTGCCGCAATCTGCTCCGCCGCGCGCTCTATGTCCTGCGTTTCATAGCGCTTGAAGTTCACAACGGCGATTACATCCGTTTCGGCGTCCGTGAAATACTTTCCAAACTGCCGCAGAACGAGCGCGCCGGAATCGTTGCCCCCGGAATCGATGATGACGCGATAACTCTTGTTCTCCAGCGGGGCGCGCGCCCCGGCGTCCAGCGCGGGAATTTCCGCCGTAATTTCTTCGCGATAAGCACTGCCGAAGACCTCAATACCGCGCGCTTCAAGCTCCTGCCGCCGCTCGCGTGAGCGGAAATACGGGTTTACAAGGTCAAGATCGCACACGGCAAGCCCGGTATACGCCTTGTTGCCGGACGAGACCTCGCGCAGCGCAAGATTTAGGGAGAACTCCGTTTTCCCGCTGCCGTAATGCCCGGTTACAATCGTTATGCGCTTCATATGTATCAAGCCTCCCAGTAATCTGCGCCCCGGCGGGGGAGCCGTCCGGAAATAATAAAAGCCCCGTTTGTAAAACGGAGCCTGCGGTACGCGTGACGGGGATTATTCGCCGTCGTCGGGTAGCTCCGTTTCGCTCCGGCTGAGAAGTCGGAGGAGGGCAAGAAGGATATTTACCGTGTATAAAATAATAAGGCACACGTTAAGCGCGCGCCTTAATCCGGAAATACCGCTGAAATTGGAACGTGTTTCACCCGCGTCTTGGCAGGCGGATTCGGACACACAGACCCTGCCGCCGCGCTCCTCAAAGCGCCGCGAGGCGGATTTATCGGTGAAAAATTCGGACATAACACGTCCTCCCGGTCTGTCTGTGGTTTATCTGAATATACCTGAATCAAGTTGATTCTAACAAATAACCAAACGCTTGTCAAGCCTTAAATCGAAAAAAACAAAAATTTTTCGTATTTTTTATCCCGATATCAGCTCGCGGAGCTTTGCCAGCAGCTCCAGACACTTAAAACGTATGACATAGCCGTCCTTGTCCGTGATGAGTTTTATTTCGTCGTCATCCAATAATATAGATGCGCCATATTCGCCATCTAATTCATATGTCACGCCGTCGGGCGCGCAGAGCGGGGGAAAGACGACGCACCACCAGTTTTGCCCGCCGCCTTCGCCGATTACAACGCGCAGGGCGGTGTAATCGCCCGCGGGGAGGGTAAAGGTGTCGTATTCCCGCGTGGGGAAAGCCTCAGAGGTAACAGCGGCTGTTACGTTATAATCATAACCCGCGGCGCGAATTTCGCGCAGGGCGGCAGCCCGCGCGGACTCCAGATCACCGTTTATTATCTCCGCCGCGGCGCGCACGCTGTTCGCCTGTGCCAGCGGCGCGGAGAGTGTTTCCAGAACGGCGTCGCGGACGCGCAGCTTAAGCGCCTGATCCTCCCGGGAATCAGAGCTTGCCACCACGTGCAGACGAATAAGCTTTGATGACAGATTCGTCTGCTCGCGCGAAAGAGAAGCGCCAAAAAGCAGCGCAACGGCAACGGCAATCAGGAAAGAGCCGACGCCTATCCGTAAGTAATTGAGCCTCTTTGAAAATAACAATGCTGTAATCCTCCGTTTCAGTGAATACGGTCTAAATATTCCCGCCGAAAAAATTATCGCCGAAAAAATAAAAAAATATTCAAAAAAGTATTGACAAGCGCTTTCGGATGGTGTAATATTCGCAGGCAACAAAATTGTAACCTATAGTAATCAAACGGAGATACAAACGTAAACAATCCGAATTTACAGCACTTTTCAGGAGATTTTCATCTATGCGACACAGCAATTCAAGAACACTATACGCCCCGCGCGCGCTTGTATGCGCAGACTCGTTTTTCTCGCGCTTGGGGTCAAGCCGCCCCTCGCGGCGGTACGCGCTGGCATACGCGTCGGCTGTTGCCTGCGTTATTATGGCGGGGGCGGCGCTGATTGCCCCGCGCGCGGCGATGGCTGCTAATATGCGAAGCGCAAGCACAGAAAGCATCGGGAGCATCGCGGACGCGCGCGTCCCGCTTGCCGCCTTTGAGGCGGACGACATGGAAAAGGCGTCCCCCGCGCGCGTTGAGGAAAGCTCAACCTATTTATCCGTGCCGTTTGAGACGGTAACAGTGTCCTCCGCCGATTTATACAAGGGTGAAACGGCGGTGCTTGAAGAAGGGCGTGAGGGTCTGCGGCGCGTTTTAACACGCAATGAATTTTTTGAGGGCGCGGCGTCACCCGTTGAAACAGTTTCAAGCGAGCTTGTCACAGAGCCGGTGGCGAAGAAAATCGCGGTGGGTACGGCGGAGCGTCCGATTACAGCCTCTTACGGCAGCTATATATGGCCGGCGAACGGAGCTGTGTCGTCGCGGTACGGGTTCCGCGGGAATGATGTCGGCTCGTCCAACCACAAGGGACTTGACATTGCGGGTAAGCGCGGCGACGCTATTTATGCTGCCGACGGCGGCGAGGTGATACTTGCGGACAGATCGCTGGCGGGCTATGGTCTGTTAGTGCAGATTCAGCACGATAACGGCGATGTGACATACTATGGGCACAACGACAAGCTGCTTGTGGAGGTGGGCGAAAAGGTTCAGCGCGGACAGAAAATCGCGGAGATGGGCGCTACAGGCGTGGCGAGCGGCGTTCACTGCCACTTTGAAATACGTAAGGACGGCATACCGGTAAACCCCGAAAAATATCTGCCGTAAAAACGGCGTGAAATACAAGCGCAAGCGGAGCAAAGCCCGCGCCGAAAACGGTGCGGGTTTTGTGTTTATTGATGATAAAAATACTTGCTATTTTTCGGGAAAAGCGTATAATACACATAATGGTATACTAAAATTAACAGGAAACGGGGTGCTTACAATGATAACAAGCGCGCAGCAGCGGTTTATTAACACAGCCTCACCGGCGCTGGAACGGGATAAAAGAATTGCGGGCGTGGCTTTGGGCGGCTCTTACATCAGGCGCGAGTCGATGGACGAATATTCCGGATTGGACTTCACCGTGGCAGTGCGCGACGAGTGCTGGGATGAGGTTTTGCAAGAACGCGTAAAAATCGCGGAGAGCCTCGGCGCGCTGCTCGCAAGCTTCACGGGGGAGCATATCCAGCGCCCGAATCTATTAATTTGCCTGTATGACGAGCCGCTAATGCACGTGGATCTCAATTTTATGAAGCTCTCTGACGCCGGTGAGCGGTATGACGACCCCGTCATACTGTTTCAAACGGCAACGCTTTTGGCGGATGAGCTTGCCAGGCATCCGGCGCGCGTCCCCATTCCGGATTTGCAATGGTTTGAGGATAGATTTTGGATTTGGGTGCATTTCATCGCCACGCGCATCGGGCGCGGGGATTTGTTTGACGCGATAGATTCGCTGGGATTTTTGCGGCTTAACGTGCTGGGACCGCTGATTAGCATGAAAAACGGCTTTCCGCCGCATGGTGTGCGCCATATCGAGCGCGACTGCCCGGAGGACGCCCGTATGCTTACGGAAACGCTGGCGGAATACAACGCAAAAAGCTGCATACGCGCCCTAAAGGCGGCGGCGAACCTGTATATTTCGCTGCGCGGGGTAAACAAAGCAAGCCTTTTCCTGCGTGACAAGGCGGAAAGCCGCGCGCTGCGATACTTAAACGCGATAGCGGAACGGATATAAGAAAACGACGGCGTCCCAAATGGGACGCCGTCGCCGCTTATGTGATTGAATTACTGTTTATTGCTTGTGGTTGTTGACCCAATCGAGGTCAGCGCGCGCCATACCGAAGGTCTCCATCGGTACGTTCGGGTCAGCCGGTGCGCCGCCGCCAAAGGGGGATGCGGGGGCTTGATACGTCTCGCCGGGGTGCTCTTCCTCCCACTTTTTGCGCTGCTCCTCCATCTGACGACGGAAATCAGCCATGCGAGCTGCCTGTTCCTCGGCGTCCTTCTTGAGCTGAGCCATACCCTCAACGGACGTCCATTGAATGAACTTCTTGAACGTGTTTTCGCCAAGCGGATTTGTAAGCGCGCCGTCGCCGCCGTAAGCGGGGATGCACATCGGCATTCCGTTGTCGATGGCGAACTTCATAGCCTCTGCAAGACGGACGGGGTCGATGCCCGTGGCGTGGATGCTCTTCAGCATATTGATTGTGCCCTCGGACGTGTGATAGCCGGAATTCTTGAGATGCTCAGGACGGGTTTTGATAGCCTCGCCGATGTTGGAATTGATGTTTGCGGGGCATTGCACGGTGACGCCGATGCCGTAGGGCTTCAGTGCGTCATAGTAGCTGTAGGCGAGGTTGTTGACGGCTGCCTTGGATACGGAATACGGGGCGTCCGTGGAATAGCCGTCAAACGCGCCCATTGAGGAGACGACGCAGATGTGCGCCTCTTCCTTTGCCACGCCGTCTTTGCCGCCATAGGCTTTAATCATACGCGGCACGAAGATGACGAAGCCGTTGATGACGCCGTGGAGGTTGACGCCGAGAACCCAGTCGTAATCCTCAAACGTGGAGGCTTCCGCGGGACCGAACGTGTTGACGCCGGCGGTGTTGAACAGCAGGTGCGGAGGTCCGCCCCAGTGCTTTTCCGCCTTGTCGGCGGCGGCTATGTACTCCTCGCGGTTGGTGAGGTCCATCTTGATGCCGATGGCGTCGATGCCAAGGGACTTGAGTTCATCAAGAGCCTTGTCGATCGCTTCCTGGCGGATGTCAACAATTGTAACCTTGACGCCAAGACCTCCGAACAGCTTTGCCTGACCGAGCCCCGCGCCCGAGGCTCCTCCTGTGATGAATGCGATTTTTCCTGCGTAGTTTTTCATTTGGCACACTCCCTAAAAAATTTTTTGCCGTGGATTTGTTTCCTGTGCAGTATAATATATCCGCGCGGAGAATTTGTCAAGATATTATTTTGCGCGGGGCAAAGGATTTATTCCTCGTCCAGATTGATGACAATCACCTTGGGGCGGCTCATAGCCTCTATGCTGTATCGTATGCCCTGCGTACCCATGCCGGAGGATTTTACGCCGAGAAACGGGAAGTGGTCGGGTCCGCGCTCGGTTTTGTTGTTGATGTGTACGGTGCCGACCTCAAGCATATTGGCAAGATGAAAGGCGCGGTTGATGTTTTTTGTGAACACCGCCGATTGCAAGCCGTATTCCGATTCGTTGGCGACACGTATACCCTCGTCCGCGTCGCGGACACGCAGAATGGGCAGCACGGGTCCGAAGGGCTCTTCCCACGCAAGGCGCATTTCAGTTGTCACGTGGTCAAGCAGCGCGGGATAAATCAAGTTCCCCTCGCGCCGCCCGCCGCACAGCAGCTCCGCGCCGCGCTCCAACGCGTCGTCTATCAGCTCCTGCACAAAATCAGCGGCATTTTCGTTGATAAGCGGCGTGATTTGCACCGCCTCTGACGGCATACCGACCTTTAATTTTTCCACGCGGAGCTTTAATAGAGCGGCTAATTCGTCCGCGACGCTTTCCACCACCAGCACACGCTTTACGGCGGTGCAGCGCTGTCCGGAATAGCTGTACGCGCCGGAGACGATATCGCGCGCGGCTTCGTCCAAATCCGCGTCCTCCAGAATAAGCGCCGCATCCTTGCCGCCCAGCTCCATAAGCAGCGGAATCATTCCCGTCTGCCGCGCGATGCGGCGACCGACAGCCGTGCTTCCGGTGAAGCTGATAAAATCGACGTCCCTGTGCGTGACAAGATAGTCCCCAATCTCTGAGCCTTGCCCCGTGACGGTGTTAAGTACGCCGTCGGGCAAGCCAGCCGCGCGGAACACC
>JAIRRO010000024.1 GCA_031255955.1 Oscillospiraceae bacterium | reverse complement strand
GTCCTCCGTCTTCGCAACGCCGTTAGAGAGTATTTCCGCATAGCCCGATATGATGGTCAGCGGCGTTTTCAGCTCGTGCGAGACGTTTGCGGAAAATTCGCGGCGCAGACGCTCGCTTTCATATTGGTCGGCGATTTGCCCGGCGATTTTTTCGTTTTGCGCCCGTATGCGGGAAAGCAGCGGCAGCAGCTCGGCGTAGGCTTCGTTTTCGCGCGGGTTCTCGGGGTCTATGGCGTTTACGGGGGCAAGGATTTTATCCGTGACGCGCCGCCCGATAATCGCCGCCGCGGCGAACACCACCGCCGCGATTAACAGCGTCAGCGGGAATATCCGCGACAGCGACGAAAACGCGTTGTCCGAGCTGACGGCGGCGCGCAGGATGTGTCCGCTGCCGAGCCGCACGGCGTAATAATACGTCCGCTTGCCCGTGGTGACGGAGGTGCGCGAGCCCTCGCCGAAGCCGCGCGCTGAGGCTTCTATGATTTCCGGGCGGGCGGCGTGATTTTCCATATCGCGGGTGCTGCCCGCGCTGTCAAACAGCACATTGCCGAGGGGGTCAATCAGCGTCAGGCGCGTTTCGTCCGCCGATGTGTCAGTCTCGCGCGGGAGCGATGAAAAATATTCGTTATAATCAGTCTCGCCGCCGCGCGGGATCAGCTCCGCTGCCGCCGCGACGAGTCTCGCGCGGGCGGCTGTGTCCTGCCGAAGGCGTTCGGAAATGCCTCTGTATACGGCGAAATGTATCAATACGGTTGTCAGCAGTATCGAGACGCCGGAGAGGGCGCAGGAGAAAAGCAGTATCGAGCGTCTCATCAGCCGACCGCCTTATAGCCCACGCCGCGCACGGTTTGTATCACCGCGCCGTGCCTTCCCAGCTTGCCGCGCAGGGTGAGGATGTGCGTGTCCACGGTGCGCGTTTCGCCCTCGTAATTATATCCCCAGACGACGGATAAGAGTCTATCGCGCGTCATTACAATTCCGGCGTTTTTCAGCATATATGCCAACAGATCAAATTCCTTCAGCGTGAGATGCACCTCTGTGCCGTCCACCGTGACAAGGCGGCGCGGGACGCTTACAAACAGCCCGCCGACGCTGTATTCCTCCGGCTCAGCGTCCGTTTCCGCGCGGCGCAGCAGCCGACGGACACGCGCGACAAGCTCCATCATTCCGGGCGGCTTGGCGAGATAGTCGTCCGCGCCAAGCTCCAAGCCGCGCACCTTGTCGTATTCCGTGCCGCGCGCTGTCAGCATCATCACGGGCAGTCGCGCCGTTTCCGGGGCTAGGCGCAGGCGGCGCAGTATCTCAAGCCCGTCCTCGCCGGGCAGCATAATATCAAGCAGGACAAGGCTCGGCATTTCTTCACGCAGGGCGCTCCAAAATTCCGCTCCGTTTGAAAAGCCGCGCGCGTCCAGTCCCGTGCTGCACAGCGTGTATACGACAAGTTCGCGTATGCCCTCCTCGTCCTCTACAAGATAGATCATAGCTGTCAGCCGAACCTCCCTGTTATGTAGTCCTCCGTGCGTTTATCGCGCGGCGCGGTGAATATTTGTCCGGTGTCGCCGAGCTCTACAAGCTCGCCCAGCAGCAGAAACGCCGTTTTATCCGAAATTCGCGCCGCCTGCTGCATATTGTGCGTTACAATGACGATAGTATAAGTCTTTTTCAGCTCGCTTGCAAGCTCCTCTATCTTCGCCGTGGATATGGGGTCCAGCGCGGAGGTTGGCTCGTCAAGCAGCAGCACCTCCGGCTCCACGGCGAGAGCGCGGGCGATGCAGAGTCTTTGCTGCTGTCCGCCGGAGAGCAGCAGGGCGCTTTTGTTCAGTCTGTCCTTCACCTCGTCCCAGATGGCGGCGCGGCGCAGCGAAGCCTCCACAGCGGCGTCAAGGCTTGCCCTGCTGCGAACCCCGTGCGTGCGCGGTCCGAACGCCACGTTGTCGTATACGCTCATCGGGAAGGGGTTCGGCTTTTGGAACACCATTCCGACGCGGCGGCGCAGGGTGTAAACATCCGCGTCGTCGTAAATATCCGCGCCGTCCAGCAACACGCGCCCCTCCACGCGGCAGCCCTCAGATAAATCGTTTAATCGGTTTATGGTTTTCAGCAGCGTGGATTTTCCACAGCCGGAGGGTCCGATAAGCGCCGTCACCGCGCGCTCCGGCGCCGTGAGCGTAATGCCGCGCAGCGCTTGAAACGCGCCGTAGAATAAATTCAGATTCAAAATATCAATTTTGCCCGTTGCCATTTTGTCAGTTGCCGTTTCACTAACCATTTCGCCTATTGCCATCTTGTCCACCGCTTTCATTTTTCTCTCCGTTTCACACACAGCTTCATTTGCCCGCGCGTCCGGCGCGTCTTGCGGCAAAAACGGACAGCGCGTTTATCCCCGTTGTCAGCAGCAGCAGAATAAACGCCGTCGCGTAAGCCTGATC
This sequence comes from Oscillospiraceae bacterium, assembly GCA_031255955.1. Lineage (GTDB taxonomy): Bacteria > Bacillota > Clostridia > Oscillospirales > Oscillospiraceae > JAIRRO01. The sequence continues at coordinate 6,359 of JAIRRO010000024.1, read as the reverse complement.
GATAAAAAGCCCCTCATTTGACAGCACGTACATATGCACAGACAGCGTTCGCACGGAGGATAGCAGACTGCGCGGCAGCTCCGGCGCCGTTCCCGATGTAAATATCAGCGCGGCTGTTTCGCCGACGGCGCGTCCGACGGCAAGAATTACCCCCGCAACCACGCCGCGCGACGCCGCCGGCAGGGTGATTGAAAAGACGACGCGCAGCCGTCCCGCGCCGAGTCCGAATCCGCCCTCTCTGTACATATCCGGCACGGCGAGCAGCGCTTCCTCCGCCGTCCGCATAATCAGGGGTAGCAGCATCAAGGCAAGCGTAGCCGCCCCGGCAAGCAGCGAATATCCCCACAGCCTGTTAAACAGCAGCGCCCCGAACAGACCGTACACGATGGACGGTATCCCCGCCAGCGTCTCCGCCGCAAGCCGAACAGCGCGCACAAGGCGGTTGCCGCGCCGCGCGTATTCCGCAAGATACACCGCCGAAAAAATTCCTATCGGGGCTGATATGGCAAGGGCGAGCGCCGTCATCGCGAGCGTCCCGATAATCGCGGGCGTCATAGACACATTTTCGCTTGTATATTTCAGCTCAAACAGGCGCGGGGAGAGATGCGACACCCCCTGCGCGACGATATATCCGACGACAAGGAGGATAATAAGCGCCGTTATCGCAGCGCTTATCGTCACCATCGCCCGCAGCAGCGCGGAGAGCATCCGCCGCGGACGGCGAGACTGCAGCCGCGGCGCTGTACGCGCTGTCGCGCTGCCGAGCGCGATAACGCGCGGCTGCTGCGATTGCTGCGATGATTGCGATGACTGCGGCGGCGATTGCAGCTGCGACGGCAGTGCTGCGACATTCAGCTGCTTCATACGCGCCGCCTCCCCCTGCCGAGCGAAAGCAACACATTAACGCCCAGTGTGAACACGAACAGCGTGACAGCCGTCGCCGCCAGCGCGCCCTTATGTAAATCGGCGGCATAACCCATTTCCAGTACGATATTCGCCGTCAGCGTGCGCAGTCCGCGCAGCAAGCCGGACGGCATGGCGGGCTGATTCCCCGCCACCATAACAACAGCCGTCGCCTCGCCTATCGCCCGCGCGACGCCGAGGGCAATGCCCGTGGTCACGCCGGAGCGCGCGGCGGGCAGCACGGCGGAGAACACGGCGCGCTCATGCGTCGCGCCCAACGCCAACGCGCCCTGATAGCAGCTATCCGGCACAGCGCTGACGGAGGTCTCCGTCACGCTTATCACCGTCGGCAGAATCATCAGACCCAAAAGCAGCGACGCCGTCAGCATATTTCTTCCGCTGCCCCCGAAAACTCGACTGATTGTCGGCGCGAGCGCCACCAGTCCGAAAAATCCGTACACGACGGACGGAATCCCCGATAAAAGATTCACCGCCTGTCTCAGCGTCCCGCGCGCCCGACGCGGACAAAACCGCGCGAGATAAACACCCGTCAGCACCCCGACAGGCGCGCCGAGGGCGACGGCGCCCGCCGTGACATACAGGCTGCCGAGAATCATCGGGGCAACGCCGTAAATATCGTTGCCGGGACGCCAAAGCGTACCCGTCAAAAATTTAAGCGCGCCGATTTTTCCGAAGGCGGGCAAGCCGTTTGCCAGCAGAAAGAGCGTTATCAGGGCAACGGCAAGCATACAGACGCACGCCGCCGCGAGGAACACGGCGCGCATTGCCCTCTCCTTCAGGGCGACGCGGCGCGGACGATTGTTTTTCATACGGCGGCTATCGTATTTGCGCCCAATCTTGGATCTCGCCCGTGAATATCGCGCGCACCTGCTCGCGCGTCAGGGCGTCCACGGGGTTATTCGGGCTGACGATTACAGCCACGCCGTCCGTCGCGATGGTCAGCTCATAAACGCCGCGTTCAAGCTCGCTGTCCTTTAACGCGCGGGAGGACATGCCGATATCGCATATACCGTCGATGGCGGCGGCGACGCCCGTGGAGGAATCGCTCTGCTGAATTTCAAGCTGCGCGCTTGGATTTATGGCAAGATAGGCGTCCTTCAGCTTGTCCATAATCGGCGTGACGGATGAGGAACCCGCGATAACCACGCGCCCCGCGTCAATCCCGCCGCCGGAGTATGGCGCGGCTGCCTCGTCCGCCTTGATATATCCGCCGCTCTCAATGACGCTCTGCCCCTCAGCGCTCATAATGAACGACACAAAATCCTGCGCCGCGGCGCTCAGCTCGGTCGTCAGCGCCAGATTGAACGGACGCGAAATTGCGTAGCTGCCGTTTTTGATGCTCGCCACGCTCGGTTCCGCGCCGTCGATTTTCAAGGCTTTTACGGCAGAGCTCAGTGAGCCGAGCGAAATGTAGCCGATTGCCTCCGCGCTCCCCGCGACAGAGCTTATCATCACGGATGTGCTGTTTGTGATCTCGGCATCAAGCGTCGTTTGGTCGATTTTGTTCTCATCGAGAATCCCGAAAAGCTCGACGAACGCGCCTCGCGTGCCGGAGCCGTCCTCGCGCGACACCACGATTACGGCGCCCGCAAAGTCCGTGTCGGCGTCCGAATTCCCGCCGTCGGGCGCGGGTGTTGCATCGCCCGCCGGCGTTGCCGCATTGTCTGATGACGGCGCGCCGCCCGGCGAGGTCGCCGCGTTGCCATTGCCGCCGCAGCCGACGGCAGTGAGCGCCGCGATAACCAGCGCGAGCGCGAGAATACGCGATTTAATTGTCCTGTACATCCTTTTCATCCTCCGGATTTTTTATGTCGGCTTTTTTGCCGCAGCCACATATTACTATGGCAATGTCAAATCCGAAGCCGGGGGAGTGTCAAGAATGTGTAAAATCTATTTTACGCCGGTATATGGCTTTCCGGGCTCGATGACGGCGCGGCTCGCGGCGCTGTCCCAATAGACGTTAAACTGCGAGGCTGTGCCGATAAGGCGCTCCGCCACCTCTCGCAGCTGAAGATAATTGGTGTTGCCGTCGATCAGATAGGCGTTTTCGATTGTTGTCACCTTGCCGTCGATTTTGAATTTCGTCGAGCTGGGCGTCAGGTTGCCGGTTTCCTTCAGGGAGGCGGGCGTGACGCTGCCGGTGAAGGGTTTGCCCGTTTCGATAACGGCGTATTCCCCGTCCCAAAACACGTTAAACTGCGCCGCCGTACCATTCATAAGCACCGCAATGCCGCGCAGCTGCAGATAATTGGTTTCCGAAATGCTGTACGCCTCCGGCACGCTTACAGCCTTGCCGTCCATAATAAAAGAGGTTTCGCTCGGCGTTGCCAGCAACAGCGGAGCGAATTTTATGCCGCGCGCCTTCGCGTAAGACTCGGCGTATGTGCCGGGGCTGCCGAGGATGGTGAAATCCTTTCGCTCGTGGATATAGAACATATTCGGGTTATCCCGCGAGGTTTCGTGATATGTGAACGCAAAGCCCTCGATAAGCTCCACGCCCGCGTGAATAGCCACCGATGTAATCGTAATATCATCGAACGCGCGCGCCCCGATGGAGCTGACTCCCACCGGGATGACAACATCGGGCTTTATGCCGTTGTATGCCGTCAGCTTGCCGCCCTCTATGACAAATTCCCGCAAAACATCCTCGGAATAGTCAGCCAGCATATGGTCGGCGGAGAAAAGCTCCATCGTGGGGTCAAAATATTTGCGATAGCGCATACCGCCGAAGATCATATCCGCGGCGGAATAATATTCGTTGTCGCTGTCCCAGGTCGTGTCGAGTATCACCCATCTGCCGCCGATTAGGGCTTCGTTCCACGCGTGGTTTGTTTGCCGACTTCCGGATAAAATCGCGGGCGTCCATTCGCCGGTTGTGGAAAGACCGAGGGCGAAGCCGGAGACTTTTTTTGCGGGAATCCCGACCGCCCGCAGCAGCGCCGCCGTGAGATTTGAAAAGCCTTCACACACGCCGCGCCTTGTTGCCAAAACCTCTGTCGCCGATGAATCCGCCACTGTCACCCCGCCGGTGGAGAGTATGACGTCAGCCAGCGAATAATCGTAATAGATATTCCCCGCCACCCAATCGTGAATGGCGCGCGCCTTGTCGTAATCGCCGGATATGCCGCGCGTTATGCCCTCCGCCGTGGCGCGCACCTCCGCGTCGTCACTTTGTATAAATCTTGACGGACGCAGATAATATTCGGCAGCCGTCGCGTCCGCGCGCTTCGGGGTGAATATGCTCACATTGCTGTCATACACCGGCGAGAGCGGGAAGCTCGCCACGCCGCCTTTGATGCTGACGGGGAAATCCTTGCCCCACATCAACGCGTCGTATTCGCCGTATCTGTCCGCGTTGTGATACATCTCGAAATAATAATCCCCGTCGGATAAAGAGAAGCTGAATTTTATACGCTCGCTGCCGGCGAAGGTCTCATCGGCGACAGCCTTGCTGATGCCGCTGCGGAACAGCAGCATACGGATGTAGCTGTAATCCTCGTCGGACGGCAGACCCGTCACCTCTATATATCCGTCGCCGCCGACAAGACTCCCCGTGTTGTGGGGGTCGTGAGAAAATTTAATTGTATCCGTGTGCCCTCCGCTGTCAGCCAAGGCAACGGTCGCCATACCTATTACAAGGCAGAGCGCGAGAAGCAGGGATAAAACGCCGCGCAGGGTAACGGACGCTTTGCTTGCTGATTTGATAACGGCTTTGTTCATTTAACAGGCTCCTTCGGTTTTTTGTTCGGGTTGCTGTGAATATTATACGCTGAGGATACCATACACGGCACGCGGTGTCAATCTACCGCCCCTTTTTTATTGCGCCAAAAGCACGTCCTTGCTGTTTAGCCAATTGATAAACGTTCTCGCGGCGGCGGAATTTGCCCGCGTCGGCGACACCAAAAACGGCGCGAAGCTCGGCGGGGTCCATTGCAGCATATAAGAAAGCCGCGTGCCGGTGAGCGTTGAGAATTCCAGCTCTGTGATGGCGGGGTCTGTCGGGCTGCCCGTAACCTCGCTGGCGGCGGCGATTTTTCCGTGCCCGGCGGCAAATTTCGTGATGTAGGCAACGTCCGCCTCAAGCACAGCTTTGTCCGTGGTGTAGTCGTCGAACGCGCAGACATCCACGTAGTCGTCCCCGGGATATGTCGCGATATACGGGCGATATGCCTCCGTGCCGAGCTTTGAGGTGTCGTCAAAATCGGGACCGTTCGGGGAGTACACCCACAGGCAGTTTGTGACGCCGCGGCGGTCAAAATAATCATGCCAATACCGCCAGACCTTATGGAACATCGCGGGGTCATATGCCCCTTCCGCTGTTTCGCAGCCGGAATTGCCCCACCAGAACCAATCGCCGCTGTTCTCATGAAACGGACGCAGCAGCAGGGGAACGCCCGCGTTTTGCAGCAGCAGGCAATACTCCGCGATTATATCGAGATAGGCGTTAAACACCTCCGTAACGCCCGCCTCGCCGTTGCAAAGACGCAGCATCGGCTTGTGCGGTGAGCGCGCCCTGCCGTCCGCGGGGTCAATCGCCGCCTTGCAGCTGTTGTCATAGCCATAGCCGTAAAAGCTCCAGCCGCCATCCGGCAGCTTTAATTCTGTTTTGCCGTCCGTAAAGTGGTCATACACCATGGCGGGGTCGCTCATATGGCAGGACAGCGTGGGGATAACGCCCTGCCGCCACAGCGATATGGTAAGCTCTGCCGAGCGGCGGACACATTCGCGGGCGTCATACGACGGCGCGGCTGCCTTCGCCTCGCGCTCAGATCCGCGTGACGCGCCCTCCATACCAATCAGCGACAGGCTGTCCAATCCGAAAACCGCGGGCTGCCTGCCCACAAGGTCATATACATCGCTTGTGCCTTTGATATATCCGCCCTTTTCATACGGAAAGTTTTGAACGCCGTACAGTATCGCGGTGGAGTCCGCCACCTCGATAAGGCGGCGGCGCAGCGCCTCGCGCGGGTTCGGCTTCGGCGCGATGTAATCGTCCGGCAGGGCGCCGAGGGGTGTGAGCGCAGCCTCGCCGTAACGCGTATCTCCTTCATAATCCGCGCCGAGCCTGCCTGTGATTTGCAGCGTTTTCACGTTGTGCGGCACGGTTAGGCGCACCGTGATTTTTCCATAGAAATCAAAGAGATCCTCGCTCTCGCCGAGCGTATACGCGTCAAGCAGGTCGCCGCTTTCGGGGTCTGTCAGCTCGATATACATCGGCGAGCCATAGCCCTCCTGCGCCGGCAGATCGGGCTTTGTCAGGTCAATGCCGTTCGCGGCGGCGTAATCCTTCACGCTTTGACCGCCAAAGCGCGCAAACATCTCTAAGCCGTCGCGGTCGGCGGGGAATACGCCCCACGGCGAGGTGATGTTCCACGTGTCGCGGCGCTCCGGGCGATAGCGATAGGTGAGTACGAAGGACAATTCGGCGGGCGAGG
>JAIRRO010000023.1 GCA_031255955.1 Oscillospiraceae bacterium | reverse complement strand
CTAGAGCACACGGTTCATACCCGTGGTGTCACTGGTTCAAGTCCAGTTACCGCCACCACCGCCCGCAACCCCTCGTCCAAACCCGACGAGAAACCAAGCGGCGCAGCCGCTGTTTCGAGGAGGAGAGGACGAACCCCGGAGCGAGCGAGGCTTGCCGTTTACGGCGAGCCGAGACTTAGCGCAGGGGATGAGGACGACGGCCCGTGGGTCAAGCGGTGAAGACACCGCCCTTTCACGGCGGTAACACGAGTTCGAGTCTCGTACGGGTCACCACGAATATGCCAAAGCCCCCGCTGATTTTATCAGCGGGGGCTTTGGCTTGCAGTTTTGTATACAGTGTATCAAAAGCAAGGCTGGACTTGCCGGAGCCGCACACGCAGTTTCATTGCATTACCCTCTCTATTCCGCGTAACCCTCCGCCTGCTTTGTGAACATTTCGGCGTATCTGCCGCCAAGTGCCATCAGTTCGTCGTGGGTGCCGACCTCCGCGACGGCGCCGTCATCGATGAGATAAATCCTGTCCGCGTCGCGAATTGTGCTGAGCCGGTGGGCGATTACAATCGTCGTTTCCGGGCGCGAGCGGTCAAGAATCATCTTGTTAAGCTCGTATTCGGCGAGCGGGTCAAGCGACGCCGTCGGCTCATCCAGGATAAGCAGCCCAAAGCGTCCCGTAAGCAGGCGCGCAAGCGCGAACTTTTGCTTTTCGCCGCCGGAGAGCTCCAAGCCGCCCTCGTCAAATTCGCGCGTTACCTGCGCGTCAAGACCCTTTTTGTTCTCCAGCAGCTTCTCCAGCCCGACGCGGCGCAGGATGTCGCGCAGCTCGTCGTCCGAGGCGTCGCGATAGATGCGCAGATTATCAGACAGCGGCAGCGCGAACGATTCTGTCTGCTGGAAGGCGATGCCCACTGCGTGGCGGAGCTTGTACACATCGTATTCCTCAACGCGGCGTCCGCCGATTTTCAGCTCGCCTTCGCCGACGTCATACAGGCGCAGCAGCAGCTTTGTGAGCGTACTTTTCCCCGCGCCGTTTCTGCCGACGATGGCGATTTTTTCACCCGCCTTGATGTGCATATCAAGATGGCGGATAACGGGCTTGCGCTCATCCTCAGAGGCTTCGGCGCGCTTTTTCTCCCACGCCGACTCCTCGCTTTCGCCGTACATCTCGCGCAGCCGCGCGATTTCGGCGTCCACCTCGCCGTATGTAAAGGACACATCCGTAAAATCGACGGATAACGGCTCGTCCGGCACGTCCACGCAGTTGTCCGCCGTTACCTCAATGGTGGATTTCACCTCGAAAAACTTGCGGATTCTGTTTGTGAATTTGGATACGCGCCCAAGCTGCGTCAGCTGGTGCGACACACGCCACAGCGAGTTGTTCATCTGCTGGGACGCCATAAGCAGGGAGGAATACAACGCGATGTCCGGCATATCGCCCGCGGCGACGCTTCTCACGATAAGCGCGATTACGACAATCGTTACCGCCTGCGACACGATGACATTCGCCACGTTCAGCAGAAAGAGCTTTACATTGATTTTCAAATGCAGCTTATACATGGATTTTGACGCCTCGTCATACGCGCCCAGCAGATAATCGCGCACACGTGTGGATTTCAGATCCGCCGCGGGATCCTTCGTGTAAAACACGCGCTGCACATATTGTGTCGTCCTGGAGTATGGTGCGGACTTGTCGTTAAGCGCGTAGTCAAGGCGGATCTCGTGAAACTGCAAAATGCCCTTTAGGATTATGCCGCCGATGGTGACAGCCAGCACCCAAGGACCGACGACGGAAATGTACGCCGTCATTGCCACAAATTCCGCGAAGGCCTGCACAAGATCCTCAAGTATGGCGCGCGACTGCGCCAGCTGATTCGGCAGGTTTGAGGTCACCCACGTAAAATCGGCGTAAAACTCCGGGGAGTCATAATATTTGTAATCTGTTTTAAGCGCCTTTACAAACATCTCGCGCGTTACGTTGCGGTTAATCAAGCTGTTCCGCGGATACTGAAACAGGTATCCGAGGGCATTCTGCGAAAGGTCCAGCAGAGCACGCAGAGCGTACATCATTGCGGCAGCGGACACGATGGAGAGATAGGGCGCCGCCTGCTGCAGCTTTTCTATCACCACGCGGTTGATATACACCGCCAGCAGCGACGAGGCGGGACCGTAAATCACCCAAAAGCCCACGGTGATAAGCAGGAACGCGAGCGCATACCGACGGTAAATCGAGAGCAGGAAGCCGAGGTTTTTAAAGGATTCCGCCGTTGACTTCAGTTTTTGCTTCAACGAGCGGCGAGGGGAGCTTGCTTTTTCATCTTTTTTCTGATTCATAAACCCTCCAAAAAATATTAAAAATTAACGCGAAATCACCTGTGTCATCATAATTTAATCGCCCCTTTCATAAAAATTCCCGCTTGCGAAAAAATTTTCCTGCGTGCGGGTGAGTGCTAATAATACACCCCGCCGCCGGGCAACGCAATAGATATGGGCATAATGTAATGAAACCGTAATATACCGCCGTGGTATACAGCGGATTATAAAAATCTTCTTATTTTTTTGCAATAATACATCTTCTTTGGATGTTATTATTGACACGCGGCGAAAAATGCGGTAAACTGCCTCTGCTACGCAGCGGCGGACGCCGCGCGCGATGACGCCCGTGAAAACCGGCGTGAAAAACCGGTTTTGCGCGTCGCGCACAGTGCACGGATACAGCGCCGAGCATAACGCCAAAACGCCCAAGATGTATGGAAAATCGGTGAAATAAGAAAAATTTGACTGCGTAAGCAAGGAGGAATTATGGCAGAACCACTTAATATCACTACCATCGAACAGATGGAGGCCGATACAGCGCGTTTGAAGGAAACCGCGTGTCAGGTCTGCGCGGAGACGTGGGAGGACCGCGTCAAGGCGCAAACGCCGCACTGTAAGTTCGGCGAGGACGGCGTGTGCTGCAAGAACTGCTCTATGGGACCCTGCCGCATTACGCCAAAGGCTCCGCGCGGCATCTGCGGGGCGGACGCGCACGCCATCGCGGCGCGCAACTATGTCCGCACAGTCGCCGCGGGTACGTCCGCGCACTCCGACCACGCCCGCGAAATTTTGCACGTCCTGCATTCCGCCAGCCGCGACGGCAATTATCAAATCCGCGACGAACTGAAGCTTATTCGTCTTGCGGAGGAGTGGGGCGTTCCCACTGAGGGGCGCGACATTTATGACATCGGGCACGAGGTGGCGGAGCTCGGCTTAGAGGAATTCGGAAAAGCCTTCGGCGAGATGCGCTTCCCCTCCCGCGCAACGGAGGAACGTCAAAAGCTGTGGCGGAGCGAGGATATTTGGCCGCGCGCGATAGACCGCGAGGTTGTCACCACGATGCATATGACGCATATGGGCAACTCCGCCGACGCCGAGGCACTTATCCGTCAGGGGCTGCGCACAAGCATCTCTAACGGCTGGGGCGGCAGCATGCTGGGTACGGAAATCACGGATATTCTGTTCGGCACGCCGACGGTGTGGACAACAGAGGGCAACCTTGGTGTTCTGGAAGCCGATATGGTGAACCTCGTCGTTCACGGGCACGACCCCGCGTTTTCCGAAATGCTTGTCACAGCATGTGAGGATCGCGAGCTTGTGGAGTACGCGCGCAGCAAGGGCGCGAAGGGCATTAACGTTGTCGGGCTGTGCTGCACGGCAAACGAAATTGCAATGCGCCACGGCGTTCGTATGGCGGGCAACTTCCTCCAGCAGGAAAACGTCGTTTTAACGGGCGCTGTCGAGATGATGTGCGTCGATGTGCAGTGCATATTCCCGGCGCTTGCCTCCCTGACGCAGTGCTTCCACACAAAGTTTGTGACAAGCTCGCCCATTGCGCGCATACCCGGCTCGCAATACGTCGAGTTTAAGCCCGAAACGGCGCTGGAGCAAGCCAAGATGCTTGCCCGCGAGGCGATTGACAATTATGAAAATCGCGACGCCTCTAAGATGTATATCCCCCCGACGAAGCAAACGGCGACGGTGGGCTATCCGACAGAGCAGATAATCAAGCATCTGGACAACGTGACAAACAGCCACGTGGAGGTCACAGGCTCTTACCGTCCGGTTATCGACGCCGTAAAAGCCGGCGTTCTGCGCGGTGCCGTCGCCATCGTCGGCTGCAACAATCCGCGCGTCCGTCCGGACTTCTCTCATTTCGAGATTATGAAAGAGCTTATCGAAAACGATATTTTAATAGTAGCCACAGGCTGCGCCGCGCAGATGGCGACAAAAGCCGGACTGCTCAACAAGGACGCCAAGAATATGTGCGGCGACGGACTGCGCCGCGTGTGCGAGCTGGTGGATATTCCGCCGATTCTGCATATGGGCGCTTGCGTTGATATATCGCGAATGATGCTGCTGGCGACGGGCATAGCCCGCGACTGGGGCGTGGATACAACGCAAATTCCCGTTGTCGGATGCGCGCCGGAGTGGATGAGCGAAAAGGCGGTGTCCATCGCCAACTACGTGGTATCAACGGGTATTGACGTGTATCTCGGCATCGAGCCGCAGGTCAAAGGCTCGTCGCAGATGATGGAGCTGATTACGGACGGCACACGGAAAATCACGGGCGCGGGCTTCATTATAAATACCGACCCGCATCAGCTTGTCAAAAACATCATCGACGGCATAGAAGCGAAAAGAGCGGCGCTGGGAATATGAAAATCGCCGTTACGGGAAAGGGCGGCGTCGGAAAAACGACGCTCGCGGCTGTGCTTGCCAGATTGTACGCCGAGGAGGGGCGGCGCGTGTTGTGCGCCGACGCCGATCCGGACGCCAATCTGGGACTTGCCCTCGGCTTCTCGGAAACAGAGGTCGATTCGCTGACGCCGATTTCCCAAATGAGCGATTTGATTGCGGAGCGCACAGGCACAGCCCGCGGAGGGTACGGCGCGTTTTTCAAGATAAACCCGCGCGTGGACGACATACCGGACCGCTTTGCCATCGAAAAAAACGGCGTAAAGCTCTTGGTGATGGGTACAGTGGATACGGGCGGATCCGGCTGCGTATGTCCCGAAAACGTGGTGCTAAAGCGCGTCATATCAAATCTTGTACTCGGGCGCGACGAGGTAGTGATTCTGGATATGGAGGCGGGACTTGAGCATCTGGGACGCGGCACGGCGGACTTCGTGGATTTCTTCCTTGTCGTCGTGGAGCCGGGCGCGCGCAGTGTGCAGACATATAAAAAGGTATGTCAGCTCGCCGCCGACATCGGTGTTAAGAAAATATCCGTTGTCGCCAACAAGGTGAGATCGAAGGAGGACGAGGACTATTTGCGGGCGCGCATCCCCGCGGACGATTTTTTGGGCGTGATTCGCTATTCCCCCGACGTCATAGAGGCGGACAGAAACGCCGCCTCCCCATACGACACAGCCTCCGCCGCCGTCACCGACATAAAAGCAATAAAACAACAAATTGACAAAATATAAAATATCTCCCTGAAAGGATGAATAGTAGTAATGGGTCTTTTTGAAAGAGTGTTCCGAGGCTCGGCGGAGATGTACGCCAAGGCGGAAAGCGAGCTTGAAGCCGCAATCGCCGAGCTGGGCGAAGCCGCGCCGATGAAAATGCCGGACACGGCGTATCATCTGGCGTGCATCTATGCGTATCTCGGGCGCAAGGTCACAACGCTTGGCGAGCTGCGCGAGGCGCTTGCCGAAATTAAAGCGAAAATGACGACGCAGCCGCGCACGGCGGACGTGTTCTCCAGCGGCATCGCAACCGCAATGGCGGCGGAGGTCATAGAGGCGTGCAAGTACGCCAAAAACCCCGCGCCATATGAAGGCACGAAGTATCACGGGCATTTCTCTGACGCGGAGGTGCGCGAGCTGGGCGTGCCGCTTGTCACGCGTGACATCCCGGGCTTCGTCGTAATCATCGACCCCGCGCCCTCGGATGAGGAAGCCTCCGCGCTTATCAAGGGTTATCAAAACCGCGGCATATTCGTGTTCTTGATCGGCGGGATTATCGACCAGGCGGAGCGCTGCGGTATTTCTATGGGTTTCCCCGTACGCGTTGTGCCGGTGGGACCCGACATCTGGGCGGTGGGACACATCATCTCGCTTGTCGAGCGCGCGGCGTTCATATTCGGCGCGGTGCAGGCGGGCGATTGGGAAGCGTTTAACGAATATTCCTTCCATCGCATTTTCGCGTTCGTCAACGCCTTCGCGCCGGTAAAGGACATCACGGTCGCCTGCGGCGGCGGGGCAATCGCCATGGGATTCCCCGTTATCACGAACGATAAAGAGGATATGTGGGCGGTGCCGAAATCGCTGATTATTCAGCCGGACACAACGGACTTTATCGAAACCTCTCTTGAAGCGCGCGATATTAAAATCAAGGTCACGGATATCGATATTCCCGTCGCGTTCTCCACGGCGTTCGAGGGCGAAATTATCCGCAAGGCGGATATGCGCGTGGATATAAACGGCGCGCGTCAGGACTGCTTTGAGCTGGTGCGCTCACGCGAGGCTCAGGACGTGGAAGATCACAAAATTGAAATCGACGGTCCCGATATGGACGAGTTCCCGGACGGCGGCGCGATGAACCTTGCCGTCATCGTGGATGTTTACGGCAAGAATATGCAGCCGGATTTCGAACCGGTGTTTGAGCGTAAATTCCATAATTTCCTCAACTGCGTAGAGGGCGTGATGCACACCGGTCAGCGCGATATGATTCGCATCCGCGTTTCCAAGGCGGCGTATGACGCGGGCTTCCGCGCCCGTCACTTTGGAGAGGTGCTGTATTCAAAGGTAAAAAGCGAGTATGACACCGTTGTGGATAAATGTCAGGTGACGATTATCACGGACGCCGCCAAGCTGAAGGAGCTGCGCGCGGACGCGAATAAGGTGTATGACAAGCGCGACGAGCGGCTGCAAACTATGACGGACGAAACCGTTGAGGTGTTTTATAACTGCATTCTCTGCCAAAGCTTTTCACCGTCGCACGTGTGCGTTGTGACGCCGGAGCGTCTTGGCTTGTGCGGCGCCGTTTCGTGGCTTGACGCCAAGGCGACGAATGAGCTTGACCCGAACGGACCCTGCCAGGTGGTGACAAAGAAGAATCTGATTGACGAGCGCGTCGGCTCGTGGTCGGACGTCAATGAGGCTGTGCAGAAATATTCGCACGGCGCGCTGGAGCAGGTCACGCTGTATTCGATTCTGGAGGATCCGATGACCTCCTGCGGCTGCTTTGAATGTATTTGCGGGATAGAGCCGATGTCAAACGGCGTATCCATCGTAAACCGCGAGCACACGGGCATAACGCCGCTGGGCATGACCTTCTCAGAGATGGCGTCCATGACGGGCGGCGGCGTTCAGACGCCGGGCTTTATGGGACACGGCAAGCATTTTATCGCCTCTAAAAAATTCCTGAAGGCGGAGGGCGGCATAGCGCGCATTGTATGGATGCCGAAGGCGCTGAAGGACATTGTCCGCGAGCGTCTGGACAGAACGGCAAAGGAGCTGTACGACATTGACGGCTTCACCGATATGGTGGCGGACGAGGACACGGCAGTGGACGCCGAGCAGCTGATGGAATTTCTCGCCGAGCGCGCTCACCCCGTGCTGGAAATGGAACCGCTGCTGTAGCGGGTAAAAAAGATAAACGGCGGGAGAAATCCCGCCGTTTCGGTATATCGTATGAGTGATGCGAAAAAAATTTAAAATGAAAACCATTAATATTTAGTATTGAATTCTCGATAGTGTTAAGCTATAATACGGTCAGAGAGCAGTTCGCAATTGTATCGGACAAGCAGCGTTTTATTTTAGTTTATCATTTATTTTTATAGGAGGCGGAAAAAATGACTGAAGAACCAATGGTATATACAGTGACCGAAGAGGATACCGACGAAATGGTCACGGAGGGTTGTACATCAGGTACACTTAACTGCAACCTGACCACATATAATCAATTGATTGCGTATTGCGCCCAAGCCGGAGCCTATTCGCCGAGCACCGGGGGGCAAATACCTCCTGCCTTATGCACCCAGTGGGGCGTTTACGGTTCGTGAGTACTTAGGTCGGCGAAAAAATCTTTCATCTCATCGTTTTTCAACAATGCGAACTGCTCTTTCATTTTCTGTGAGGTGTAACAATGGTTGGGATATTAGTAAAATCTCAGGCGCTTGTTGAGCGTCTTGAAAATGGGTTCTTTATGGTGTGCGATGAAATTAGTCGGCAAACGCATATCTTCAATTCCGTCGCGTTTGATTTTTGGAATTTCTGCGATTCTGTTGAAAAAAAAGAAGCGTTTGAATTCTTTGCGGAAAAGCACGGCGCAAGCGATAGGGATACCGAAAAGCTCATACGGACGTTGGTGGAAAAAGGCTTGCTGCGGGAAGTTGAAGTATGAACGCGATTAACAGTGTCTATATTGAGCTTACCGGGAATTGCGATCAAAGGTGCCCGTACTGTTACAATCACGCGCTTGTCAATTCCGGCGGTGAGCTTGATGCGGATAGAGTAATAGCTTTGCTCACGGAGGCAATATAGGACAAATTTCAGATATATTGAGTATGCTGGAACGTAAGTTCGATATGGACGGAGAAGAAAACCGCGATATAGATAATATCAGCGTAGCCGCCATACGCAGAACCGAAGACAACGGAAACGCGTTCGCGTACTATCTCACAGGGGACGAATATTTCAAACATCCGGAAATTATCGAGATGTTTGACGACTGGAACGCACGGCATCGAGCGCAGATTAAACACGACTTTTCTACTCCCGATTTAGGCTGCGCTTTCAACGCCGAAAATGGCAGTATACGGTGCGGTCTGCGAATAGCACTCGACGGAAATGTATTCCCGTGCCAGATGTTTACGATAGACAAATTCACAATTGGTAACATATATGACAACACTATTGCGGATATTATGAACGGGGTAGCTCTTGAGAATTTTGCTAATATGATGCGAGAACGCTTGGGCAGAATTCCTAAATGCGCCGGATGCGGTTATAAGCTCATATGCGCGGGTGGGTGTCCGGCGGAAGCGTATATTGAAAATGGGACATTGTTCTCCGTTTCCGCAAAATGCGAGGCAAGAAAGCGATATGTTTCGGCTGCTTTGATTAAAGCGGCGACGAAAGGAACCTGAGGTGGAATGGTTGCCGTTAAACTTAGGCGGTAACGCGAAAGAAAAAATAGTATTGCGCTCCGCTTCAGTATGTGATATTCTTATAATCGGTCAGTAAGCGCGAATAGCCCTTATATCCCACCGCACGGCGGCACCCGCCAAAAATGCCTCTTGCATTATCCTCCGTGGTGTGATATTGTTAATAAACAAAGGAGAGATTTTTATGCCATTTAAGCCTGTCCCACAAAAATTTAACGCGAAAATCAATGCCCTTACTATCGGAACGGGGGATAAGACGGTGACGCTCGGCGGCGAGAGCGTCTTTCCGTTTTACAGCTTTGACGCTCCGATAGAACACCGCCCGAGCATCGGCGCGGAAATTTCCGACCTCGGTATCGACAGCTCGCTGCCCGGAGTCGCGGAGTATTACAGCGGCTGTTCCACGCTGCCGGAGATGGCAAAGCGCGCGTCCGAAATGCCGGGCGCGGACTTTCTTGCCATCAGTCTTGACGGGGCGCACCCGGATAACGGCGACCGCTCGGTTGAGGATACGGCGGCGCTCGTCAAGGAAATCGCCGCTGTCGTGGACTGCCCGCTCGTGATTGAAGGCTCCCGCAGCGTCGAGAAGGACGCAAAGCTCTTTGAAAAAATCGCGGAGGCGCTTGACGGACGCAACGTGCTGTTCCTGTCCGCGCGCGAGGAGAATTATAAGAGCGTGTCAGCCGCCGCCGCTATGGCGTATTCGCAGAAAATCGGCGCCGAATCCGCGGTGGACATCAACCTTGCCAAGCAGCTGAACGTACTCATCTCGCAGATGGGCGTGAAAACCGAAAGCGTGGCTATGAACTTAGGCTCCGCCGCCGCGGGATACGGCTTTGAGTATGTCGCCACGACCTTCGACCGCGTAAAATCCGCGGCGCTTGCCCAAAACGACAATATGCTGCAAATGCCGATAATCACACCCGTAGCGTCAGAGGTTTGGACGGTTAAAGAGTCCATAGCCGCCGAGGAGGACTTCCCCGAATGGGGTCCCGCCGAGGAGCGCGGCGTCAATATGGAAATCGCCACAGCGGCAGCCAGCCTTGCCGCCGGTTCAAACGCCGTAATACTGCGGCACCCGCAATCCGTCGCGGCGATATCAAAGCTCATTGTCGAGCTTATATAAAGGGAGGGAACACGAATTATGGCTCTTAAAGGTCTGGATATTTTTAAGCTGACGCCGAAAACAAACTGCAAGGACTGCGGCAGTCCGACATGTATGGCGTTCGCGATGAAGGTGGCGCAGGGCGCTGTCGAGCTGGATAAATGCCCGCATATGTCAGATGACGCCAAGGCGCAGCTCGGCGACGCAACGGCGCCCCCAATGAAAAAGCTTGAGCTGGGCGCGGGCGATGATAAATTCACGCTCGGCGGTGAGACGGTTCTCTTCCGGCACGACAAAACCTTTGTTTCCAAGAACTTATACGCTGTCGCGGTGTGCGAGGGCAGCATCGATGAAAAGCTGCCCGCTATTCGCAAGGTGGATTATGACCGCCTCGGCGAGCGTATGTATGTGGAATTTTTAAACGTCGTTGACGAGGGCGACGCGGACAAATTCGCCGAAACAGTGAAGAAAGCCGCCGCCGAGGGACGCGGCGTCATCCTTGAAACAACGAATCCCGCCGCCGCCGAAAAGGCGCTCCCGCTGGCGGGCGACAGGGTCATCCTCAACGGCGCGAACGCCTCGAATTACGAGCAATTCGCCAAAATAGCGGGCGAAACAGTTGCCTTGGGCGTATCGGGCGCAAGCATTGACGAGCTTTATGACACCGTGGCGGCGCTTGAAAAGCTCGGCGCTAAGAATCTGATTCTTGACGTGACGGGCGCGACGGTGAAGGACACGTTCGCCGCCGCCGTTCAGGTGCGCCGCGCCGCGCTGAAGGATAACGACAGAACCTTCGGATATCCCTCTATCGTGAACCTGCATAAGCTGGCAAAGGGCGATGTTCATCTGCAAACGGCGCTTGCCGCCGTGTTCACGCTGAAGTACGGCTCGATTATCATAATGAGCGGTATGGAATACGCGCAGGCGCTGCCGCTGTACGGTCTGCGTCAAAACATCTACACAGACCCGCAGAAGCCGATGAAAGTTGAGCCGGGCATCTATCCCATCGGCGGCGCGGACGAAAACTCCATCTGCGTCACGACAGTGGACTTCGCGCTGACATATTTCGTCGTATCCGGCGAGCTGGAACGCTCCGGCGTGCCGCTGAATCTGCTGATCTCCGACGCCGGCGGATACTCCGTCTTAACGGCGTGGGCGGCAGGCAAGCTCTCCGCCGGTTCCATCGCGAAATTTATGAAGGACTTTGAAATCGAATCAAAAATTAAATCACGCACGCTCGTAATTCCCGGCAAGGTGGCGGTGCTGAAGGGCGAAATCGAGGAGAAGCTCTCAGGCTGGACGGTGGTCGTCGCCCCGAACGAAGCCGTGGAGCTGGTGAAGTTCTTTAGAGAGCTTAAAGTATGATTTAACGTGCTGACGCACGGAGAACGCGAAATTTAACGTGCTTGCGCACGGGGAACGCACCCGCGGGTGCGACGCGAGATTTTACGTGCTGACGCACGGGGAACGCGCCTGAGGGCGCGACGCGAAATATTATTAAAGAGGTGTGACAATGGGCAAATTTATAGTCATCGGTGAGCGGATTCACTGCATTTCACCGGTCATCAACAAGGCGATGCAGGAGCGGGATCCGGAGCCGATTTTGAAGCGCGCGCGCGAGCAGATCGAAACGGGCGCCACGTATCTCGATGTGAACATCGGTCCTGCCGAAAAAGACGGCGAGGAGCTTATGAAATGGGCGGTCAAGACGATTCAGGAGGCGTGCGACAACGTCCCGCTGTGCCTTGATACGTCGAACAGAAAGGCGATAGAGGCGGGCATATCTGTCTACAATCGCTCGAAGGGCAAGCCGATAGTCAACTCCGCCGACGCGGGTGACAGGATAGAAAACATCGACCTTGCAGCCGCGAATGACGCGATAGTTCTTGCGCTCTGCTCAAAGGCGGGCGTATCCTCTGACAACGATGAGCGCATGGGATATTGTCAGGAGCTGTTAGAGCGCGGCATGGAGCATGGTATGGAGGCGGAGGATATCTGGTTTGACCCGCTGTTCCTTGTAATCAAGGGTATGCAGGACAAGCAAATGGAGGTTCTTTCGTTCATCAAGGATCTGTCCGATATGGGGCTGAACTCCACCGGCGGACTCTCTAACATCTCAAATATGATGCCAAAGCATATACGTCCGATTATGGACTCCGCGATGGTGGCGATGGCGATGTACTGTGGACTTACCTCCGCGATAGCCAACCCCGCCGACCTCCGCCTGATGGAAACCATCCGCAGCTGCGACGTCATAAAAAACAACACCCTTTACGCGGACAGCTATCTGGAGATATAAGCGGCAACGGGGTAATAGCGCCGCCGCGCGGTGAAGTTAAACGAAAAAGCGTCTTATCTCGGGATAAGACGCTTTTCTTTTTTTCGCCGATCTGCGTAACCAAAACGAAATACCTTACACTATATAGTCGGGAGGTGAGATAAGCGATGACCGAAAGCACGGCGGAGAGCATTGTGCGGGAATATGCGGAGCGGCTGTTCCATTTCTGTCTGCGGAAATGTGGCAGCGCGAATTTTACCCGTGCTGCTTGACACGCGTGCTTGGATGATATATACTAATTCCACAATTACTAATTATGAAATTAGTAATTTGATGATTAGTAATTGCAAGATTAGTAAATCAAAGGAGAGCGGGTTTATGTTTATCGGGCGAAAAGCGGAGATTGAGGCGCTTAATAAGGCGTATAATCGTGATGGGTTTCAATTCGCGGTCATCTATGGACGGCGGCGTGTGGGCAAGACGGCGCTTGTCAATGAGTTTGCGCGCGGCAAGACGGCGATATATTTTTCCGCCGCCGAGACGACCATCGGTAATAATCTCGCGCTGCTTTCGGAGCAAATACTCGGCGCTCTCGCGCCGGATGCGCCGCGCAATCCGTTCGCGACGTTTCTTGATGCCATCCGATTCTGCTTTGAGCGGGCGCGGGATAGGCGCACGGTCTTGATTATTGATGAGTACCCATATCTTGCGGCGGGTGACCGCTCGGTGTCGTCCGTGATACAAAACGAAATTGACAGATGCCAAGCCGACAGTCGCATGTTTCTCATTCTCTGCGGGTCATCGATGTCGTTTATGGAAAATCAAGTGTTGGGATACAAGTCGCCGCTTTACGGGCGGCGGACGCTGCAGTTGAAAATACTGCCGTTTGATTATTACGACAGTGCGGGCATGTATCCCGAATTTAATCTAGAGGACAAAATCACGCTTTACGGCGTAACAGGCGGCGTTCCGGAGTATACTTCGCGCATTGACACGACGATGTCTGTGCGCGATAATCTGCGTGAGTTGTTGTTTGACCGCTCGGGGCGGCTGTTTGAGGAGCCCTCAAGTTTGCTGAAACAGGAGATGAAAAGTCCGCAGACATACAACGCGATAATCGCGGCTATTGCCTCGGGGCATACGCGTCAGGGCGAAATCGCAACAGCGGCGGGCATAGAGACTAGTCAGTGCAGCGATATGCTGGACACACTCATATCGCTCGGACTCGTTAAAAAAGAGCTGCCGGCGGTAAACCCGAATCCGCGAAAAGGGATATATGCGCTTGCTGACCAGATGTTTCGATTCTGGTACCGCTTTGTGCTGCCGAATCAGAGTCGCATAATAGCAGGGGTTGGCGATGCTGTTTTGGACGGACTGATGCCGGAGGCGCTGAATACATTCCTCGGATATACGTTTGAGGAATGCGCGAAGCAATATATGTGGAGACTGCTGCGCGCGGGAGAGAGTCCCGTGAGTTTTCGCGAGGTCGGACGCTGGTGGGGCGGCAGTCGCGCACGTCACCGCGAGGAGGAGATTGATCTTATCGCGTGGGATGACAGTGCCGCGATATTCGGCGAGTGCAAGTGGCGCAATACCCAGACGGGCACCGATGCTCTCGACGAGCTTATACGCCGCGCCGAGGGTTTTGGGCAGTTTGGGGAGCGACATTACTGGTTGTTTTCAAAATCGGGATATACGCCCGCGCTCATCGAAAAAGCCGCCGGACGCGCGGATATCCGCCTTGTGGAGCTAGCGGATATGTTTGCATAGCTCCCGCGGTTGACAAGCCCGCATAACCGCCGTATACTACAGCAAACAGAAGCCTTGTCCCGGGCAGCGGCTACAGGGTTCGCGCTGTCCATATGTATTTGCTTAAATTTAATTTGAATAAGGTCGGGAGGAATTGATATGAAAAGT
>JAIRRO010000147.1 GCA_031255955.1 Oscillospiraceae bacterium | reverse complement strand
CCCGCCGCGACAAACTGCTCATTAACGTACTTACGGGCGAGAGAAATATTCTGCTCAATTGACAGTTCCGCAGGCAGGGCAATTTCAATTTCCCGCGCCAGTTGCGCCGTTACATAACGCTCCGATTTTTCTACGACTACGCCCACGCCCACACCTCCGGCGGCGACGCAGCCTTCAACCGCACATCCGTTTAACGACGTGAAGGAAGATGACTGGTTCAGCGAGGCTGTGCGGTTCGTTTACGCGCGGGGGCTGTTCACGGGTACGGACGCGAACACGTTCAACCCGAAGATGCCCATGACCCGGGCAATGCTGGTAACCGTGCTGCACCGTCTGGCGGGAAGCCCCGCCGCGCGCGGCGCGATGTTCGATGATGTTGCCGAAGGCAAATGGTATTATGACGCCGTGAACTGGGCGGCAGAGAGCGGAATTGTAAACGGTATCGGAGGAAATCTCTTCGCGCCGGATGTGGATATCACCCGCGAGCAGATGGCGACGATCTTATACGGATACACGAATTATATGGACATCGCCCTGCCGAAGAAGCGCAACGGCGTTTTTATCGACGACGCGGAGATCAGCGACTGGGCACGGGACGCCGTGGAAGCGATGTTTGCCGCGGGCATCATCAACGGCAAGCCCGGCAATCTGTTCGACCCGAAAGCCACGGCGACGCGCGCCGAGGTTGCAGCGATGCTGCACGGGTTCTTGCAAGCAATCGCCGGGGAATGACGGCGTAAAGCAACAAAACAACACAACAACTACACGCCCGGCTTATTACCAAGCAGCTCCTGATGGGGTGCAGGTTATCGTCCGCGATACAGTGCGCGACTCGGGACCGGTATTCCACGAATCGACAAGATAAGAGGATTATCTTTTCTGGCAAACATACGACAAGAAAACCCTCAAGCGCGTCAATCAGCGTTGCGTCCCCTCGCGGAGCAGGTCAAGGTATGCGGTGTACGAAAATATCCGCCCGCGCCTGACGCCCGCGGTCTGCGAGAGTATGCCGATGTCCGTGAGGCGTTTTACAGCCGCTGACACCGCGCCCCACGATATGGCAAGCGCCGCCGCAGTTTTGCCGACATCGATAATTGGATTGGATTCAAGATATTCAAGCACTGCCAGCGCCGTTGTGGACGCCCTGCCCATTCTCTTCACTATTTCGTGATTTTTCGCGTGCAGCGCGGACATCCTGAGAATGGTTTCCACGGCGTCCCGCGCCGATTCAAGAATCGCTCGTAAAAAAAACCTCACCCACTGTTCGTAATTGCCCTTGGCGCGAACCTCTGTCATACGGTCATAGTATTCGACGCGGTTCTTCTTCAGAAAATATGAGATGTAGAGGGCGGGGGTGGGGAGCGCATTTTTCTCCATCAGAAACAGTGTGACAAGCAACCGTCCGACGCGTCCGTTGCCATCTAAAAACGGGTGTATCGTTTCAAACTGATAATGTATTAGCGCGGCGCGGATTAGCACATCCAATTCATCGTCCGTGTTGATGTATTTTTCAAGGTCGGACATCGCATCTATCATATCAGCCGGCGCCGGTGGTATAAATCGGGCGTTTTTCAGCGTGCTGCCTTGCCCGCCGATCCAATTTTGCGACGTGCGGAGCTCGCCGGGGTTTTTCTCTCCGCCGCGGACGCCGGACATCAATACAGCGTGCGCTTCTTTGATGAGTCTGTTGCACAAGGGCAGCTCTTTCAGGCGTTTAATCGCAAATTCCGTCGCGTTGACATAGTTGATGACATCGGCGACATTGCGGTTCGCGTTTTCGTCAAGCAACGGGTCAAGAACATCCTCAAGGCTGGCTTGCGTGCCCTCAATCTGCGAGGACATCAACGCCTCTTTTCGCACATACATAGAAACAAACAGATTGACATTCGGAATATGCGCCGCAACGCTTGTCAGTGTAGCCAGCTGCTTATTGGCGTCAACGAGCAATATCACCGTTTCCGCGTCAAGCTTTATCGGAGGCTTCGGTGGCAGCGGCGACGGCACAAAGGATTTATACGCCGCATCGCCCGAAAGATGAATTTTTTCGGTTCCGGCTCTGTTTACGTTTACGGTTGAGCTCACGCCCGCACGCCTCCTTATAAGTTGAAATACCACCGGCGATTATAGCATCGTTATTTCAAGTTGTAAAGCGAAGTTGGAATAACGGATAATAAAACACGCGCTGCCATAATTGTCCGTCTTGACAAGCGCGGTGTCCGCGGCTTAAAATAGCGGTGCAGCTATGCTATATAAATTATTCAAAAGAGAGGCTTTTTACTATGAACAACACGGCGACGACCGGCTCCGAATGGAGTCTTGCGCGGTATTTTGAGCGGGTGGGCTTCACCGGTACGGCGCGGGCGGACGCGGGTACGCTTTTTGACCTGCATCTTGCCCACACAACGCATATTCCCTTTGAAAATCTTGATGTTTTTGCCGGTAAGCCGATTTCGCTGGGACGGGACGCGCTGTTTGATAAGCTCGTTACGCGGCGGCGCGGCGGATACTGCTTCGAGATGAACGGGTTATTTGCCCACATCCTGCGGGAGCTTGGGTTCGGGGTGACGGAGCTGCTTGCCAGATGCTCTATCGGCGGGGCATACGGCGCGAAAACGCACGAGGTGCTGCTTGTGATTACGGCGGACGGGGCGCGCTATCTGGCGGATGTCGGCTTCGGGAACGACGGCATCGCGCAGCCTATTACGCTGGAGGCGGGTTCGGTGAGCGAGCAATGCGGCGCTGTTTATCGCATAGTCACAGAGCCGCGATATGGCTACGCGCTGGAGCGGCGGGAGCTTTCCGCGGACGCGGACGCCGATTTCACCGTACTGTACGCCTTTAATATAGAGGCGTGTCCGCCGGAGGATTTCATCGTCGCGAACCATTACACATCCACGCATCCCTCATCGTTTTTCCGTATGATACGTTTTTGCACGATGCCGACGCCCGATGGGCGCGTCACGTTGACCGAGCGGCGTTTTCGGCAAATGGAAAACGGGCGCGTCACCGAAACCGTGATAGATTCCGACGCCGCGCTCGCTGAATTGATGAAGAATCGCTTTGGCTTGGAGGATGCTTCGGCGCTGTAATTAAAGCCCGAAGCTGCCGAGGTTGAGTCCGCCGGTCAGGCGGGATATGTTCTCCGCCGCGGCTTTTTCCGCGGTGCGCATCGCCTCGTTGATGGCTGCGATTATCATATCGGAGAGAATTTCAACATCCTCGGGGTCAACGGCGTCGGGCGAAATGTCGAGCTTTAGCAGCTCGTGCTTGCCGGATACAACCGCCGTAACGGCGCCGCCGCCGGAGGTCGCCGAAAACTCGCGTTCCTCCATTTCGCTTTGGGTGCGAAGCAGCTCCGCCTGCATTTTTTGCGCCTGTTTTATCATGTTCATGTTCATTCCGCCGCCCGGCGGACCACCTCGAAATGCGCTTTTCGCCATTGTTATAATTCCTCCTTGTGATGGTATTAAACGTGCTGTGGCACGGGGATACGCGCTATCGCGCGGGGCTCGTCGTGTGCGAGCCTCTGCGTGCTGCGGCGGGATTTCTATGTGCTGCGGCACGGGGTTACGCGCCTACGGCGCGGGGCGGGATTGCTGCGTGCTGATGCACGGGAAACGCGCTATTGCGCGGGGCGAGCCGGTGCTATTTTTCAAGCTCCAAGAGGTCGCCGAAGCGCGCGGAGAGGCGGTCGATGACGTCCACCGCCGCCGCGGCAGGCTCAGGCTCCGGTTCATTGAGCTTTGTCATAAGCACTATCGTGCGCCCCAGCTCCGCTTCAGCCGCCGTCGTCAGCGCCGTTTTGGCGTTGTCGCGGTCCAGCATATTTATTGCAAAGCTGTCGGTAACGTAAACGGTCAGAATGTCGCCCGTCAGCGTCGCGCGCGCGTCAGAGACAAACGGCAGCACCAGCATACCTCCGGATTGCTTCAGCCGGTTCAAAATCCCGTTCCAGAAGTCTCCGCCGTCCGCTGCGGCGGCTGCCGCCGGTTGCGGTTTCGGAGGCTCGGCGGGAATTGCCGGAGGCTTCGGCTTCGGAGCTGGCGCTGTTTGTTCGGGTGTTGTTTGCTCCGGTGCAGGCTGCTTTGGTGTCGGCGGTGCCGGTATTGTCTTCTCCGCGTTTTGCCACGGCGGCGCGTCCGGCTCGGCACGGTGTGCTGCGATAGGTTGCGGGTTTATTGAATCCGATGAATCAGAAAGAGATAATCTTGCTGCCGTTTCGTTGGCAGCATCGGAATGGACAGGGTTTGAATGGACAGCGTTTGAATGGGCAGTATCAGAACGGCTTTTCGTATAATCACGGTTTTCCAACGATTCAATGCGGGCGATAATCGACTCCGGATAGGCGTCCAGCCGCTCGTCGCAGAGGGTGGCGAGACACAGCTCCGCCGCCGTTTTGTCAAAAGCGCTGAGCGTCAGCTCTGAGCGGGTTTTCGATAGCGCGGAGAGGATATGCGTCAGCCGGGCAGCCTCATATCGCGCGGCGAGCTTTGCCGTTTCAGCCTGTCCGATAGTGCCGGATAGCAGCTCCTCCGCTGTGGGCGCGAGCTTCAGCACAAGCGCGTCACGGACGGCGTCAGCCAGCTCGTCGAACAGCGCGGGTATTCCCAGCCCGCCGCGGTAGAGGTCGTCCAGCAGTGCAAAAGCGTGTCCGGCGTCGCGCTCCGCGATGGCGTTCAGCAACGAGAGCGATAAATCGCGCGGAGGCAGTCCGACAGCCTCGCGCACACGTCCGGTGTCCACATCCGAGCTGCCGTCCAAGCAGCGGTCAAGCAGACTCAACGCGTCACGCATAGAGCCGTCCGCCAGCCGCGCAAGCGTGGCGGCGGCGTCGGGGTGCAAAACGAGTCCTTCGGATTCCGCGACGACATTCAGCCGCTCCGCGATAACGGGACGCGAAAGACGACGGAACGAAAACCGCTGGCAACGCGAAACCACGGTTGCCGGTACGCGATGCAGCTCTGTCGTCGCCAGAATAAACATCAGATGCTCCGGCGGTTCCTCAAGTATTTTCAACAGCGCGTTGAACGCGGAGGCGGAGAGCATATGCACCTCGTCCACGATGTATACGCGTTTTTTCAGCTCCGCGGGCGTGAATATGGCGTCGTCGCGCAGCGAGCGGATGTAATCGACGCCGTTGTTCGAGGCGGCGTCAAGCTCCACCACGTCGGTTGCGGCGTCCGCTTCAACAGCGCGGCAGGACGGGCAGACGTTGCAGGGGTTGCCATCCGTCGGATTTTCGCAGTTTACGGCGCGCGCAAGAAGCTTCGCGCAGGTGGTTTTGCCCGTACCGCGCGAACCGACAAACAGATAGGCGTGACTGCATCTATCCGCGGCAAGCTGATTTTTCAGCGTCCTTGTAATATGCTCTTGTCCCGAAACATCGTTAAACGTGCGGGGACGATATTTTCTGTACAACGCCTGATACAATCCAACCAAAGCCCCCTCTTTTTCAGACCGCGCACCGCCCTCCGAAAACGCACTACACCCGTTACGCGCGCAGTTTGGCTCCAAATCGGAGCGCTCGCGGCACACCTAAGACATCGCTTAATGCTGCTCGGTTCCCCGCCTGACATGGTTCACGAGCTTAGGTTGCGCGAGACCGATCCTTCAACACCTCTTACGCGTGGCAGACGACACAGCGCGAGTCCTCGGGGCGGAATTCACCCCCGCTATAGCGGATTGCGG
>JAIRRO010000142.1 GCA_031255955.1 Oscillospiraceae bacterium | reverse complement strand
CAATTTCGCGATGGCGGACGATATAAAAAATTTGGACGAATACGCGAAAACGCGCCCTCCCGCGCCGGGCGCGACCTTTGAGGGCATTTGCGCCGCTGTTATGAGCGGGCGTCAAGCCGCGCAACTGAGACTCCTGCACGGCTTCACCTTCACGCAGCACGCTGACCCCGCGCTTAATCTGCCGGAAGAGCGCCTGACCGCCATCGAGCGGCATATACAAAAACGCGCCGCCGCGCTTCTTAACTTAAGAAACGATTAAAATTTCGCGTCCCTCTTTCTTTCCCCACGCGGCTATGCTATACTTGCACGTGTTATCGTTACTCGCAGCAGAGTATGGTTGTACTTACCCTTACTTACGCGCACGGGCGGGCGGTGCCGCGTCTGTAATCATTATTATCGCAAAACGGCGAGCCGCAGAGCCACGCGGCGCCGCATGAGGCGACAAAGCCAAGCAGAAAAGTCAAGGGAGAAAACTCAAGGAGAAGAGTCAATGAACGAAATTTTGAAGCTACTTGAAACAGATTGCCGCGTCACGCCGCGCGAGATTGCGGAAATCACAGGCAGGGACGAGCAGAGCGTCTCAGCCGACATCGCGCGGCTTGAGCACGAGCGCGCCATCGTCAAATACTCCGCGCTTATCGATTGGGACAAGGCGGGAGCGGGCGGCGTCACCGCGCTTATCGAGGTGAAAATTTCACCGCAGCGCGGCGACGGATATGAGCGCATAGCCGAGCGCATTTATCAATATGACGAGGTGGATTCGCTGTATCTTATGTCCGGCGCGTTCGACCTTGCGGTGCTAATGAGCGCCCCCAGTATGCGTCACGTGTCCGAATTTGTGTTCGCGCATTTAGCGGCGATTGACGGCGTCACATCCACCGCGACGCATTTCATAATGAAAAAATACAAGGAAAAGGGCTGCATATTCGGCGAGCGTCCCGAGCAGGAGGAGAGGGGGCTGTTTGTATGATCAGCTATGATTCGGTGCTGTCGGACAGCGTAAAGGCGCTGTCGCCCTCCGGTATACGCAGGTTTTTTGACATCCTTGAGGATATGGATGACGCCATCTCACTGGGTATCGGCGAGCCGGACTTCGTCACGCCGTGGCATATTCGCGACGCCGGTATACGCAGCCTTGAGCGCGGATTTACGAAATATACGGGTAACGCGGGGCTGTCGCGTCTGCGCGCCGTCATATCAGAGTATTTGACGCGCCGCTTCGAAATCAGTTATGACCCCGCAAATCAAATAATCGTCACCGTCGGCGGCAGCGAGGCGCTTGACCTTGCCATACGCGCGCTTGTGAATCCCGGGGACGAGGTGATAATTCCGGTGCCGAGCTTCGTGTGCTACGGTCCTCTTACCGTTTTGGCGGGCGGTGTGCCGGTTTATGTCGAAACAAAGGTGGAGAACGAGTTTCGTCTTACGGCGGACGAGCTTCGCGCGGCGATTACGGATAAAACAAAGCTGCTGGTGCTGCCGTTCCCGAACAATCCGACGGGCGGTATTATGGAAAGAGCCGACCTTGAGGCTATCGCGGCGGTGCTGCGCGATACGAACATCATCACGGTGTCGGACGAAATTTACGCCGAGCTTACATACGGCGGGCGGCATGTTTCCATTGCGGCAATTCCCGGTATGTATGAGCGCACTGTCGTTATTAACGGGTTTTCCAAATGCTATGCCATGACAGGCTGGCGCATGGGCTATGCCGCCGCCCCGCGCGAGCTGACTTCGCAGATGCTGAAAATTCATCAGTACGCAATTATGTCAGCGCCGACAACAAGCCAATACGCCGCCATTGAAGCCGTCGCGGAGGGCGACGGCGACATTGAGCTTATGCGCCGCGACTATGACCGCCGCCGCCGCTTGCTGCTGGATTCTCTGCGCCAGATCGGAATTTCATCGTTCGAGCCGCGCGGCGCGTTCTATGTGTTCCCGTATATCGGAGGCTTCGGAATGACAAGCGAGCAGTTCTGCGAGCAATTTTTGCTGGAGGAACGCGTGGCGATAATCCCGGGAACGGCGTTCGGCGCGGGCGGGGAAGGCTATGCGCGACTGTGCTACGCGTCGTCGATAGAAAACATTGAGGAAGCCGTCTCACGCCTCGGGCGATTTGTGCGGCGCCTGAAAGCATAATCGAATCGGCATAAGCGAATTGACATAAGCGAATTGAAAGGTGAGGACTTACATATGAAATACATTTTGGTAATCGGCGACGGTATGGCGGATAATCCCGTGCCGGAGCTGGGCGGTGTGACGCCGCTGGAATACGCAAACACTCCAGGGCTTGACACGCTTGCCTCCGCCGGAACGCTCGGCAGCGTAAAAAACTGCCCGGACGGTCTGCCCGCCGGAAGTGACACCGCGATTTTATCCATCTTCGGCTGCGACCCGCGCGAGTGCTATACGGGCAGAGCGCCGTTAGAGGCGGCAGCCACGGGCATCAAGCTGCAGCCGGGCGATATAGCATACCGTTGCAATATGGTGACGATAGAGGACGCGGATAAGCCGTGGGGCGAGAAGAAAATTCTTTCGCATTCCGCCGGTTCCATTGAGGGCGAGGTCTCAGAGGCTATCGTGACGGC
Organism: Oscillospiraceae bacterium; assembly: GCA_031255955.1. Lineage (GTDB taxonomy): Bacteria > Bacillota > Clostridia > Oscillospirales > Oscillospiraceae > JAIRRO01. The sequence goes on along the minus strand of JAIRRO010000142.1, from coordinate 1,221 downwards.
GCTGTTTAACGACCCGGTCTTTTCGGCAGCGGCAAAAAACGCGGGACTGCACGTATATCCCTCGCGCTCATTCAGACACATCGCCGTGCAGCGCGGCGCCGTGGGCGGTGGGCAAAAGCTCAGTCCGCCGCACGACCATCTCGGCGAGCCGATAGGACCCATTCTCCCCACGGGCGGGGCGAACGCCGAAACGCTCTACGCTCTGATGAAGCTTGCCCACGAGACGCTTGACCATCATCCGCTGAATGAAAAGCTCCGCGCCGCCGGAAAAATGCCCGCCAACGGCATATGGTTCTGGGCGGAGGGCACAGCCGTAAGGCTCCCGAGCTTCACGGAGGCATACGGAAAAACAGGCGGCGTCATATCCGCGGTGCCGCTCTGCCATGGGATAGCCGCGCTTGTCGGACTTGAAAGAATCACCGTCCCCGGCGCAACGGGGGAGCTTGATACGAATTACGAGGGAAAAGTACAAGCCGCGCTTGAGGTTTTGAAAAAGCATCCCTTCGCCGCCATTCACGTTGAGGCGCCGGACGAATGTACGCACAACGGTGACACCCCGGGCAAGCTGGAGGCGATAACGCGCCTTGATTCCCGCGTCGTCGCCCCGCTGGTGGCTGCCCTGCGCGAGGGCGGAGAGCCGTTCCGCATCTTGATTCTCTCTGACCACAAGACGCTGACGTCCACACGCGGACACGACGGAACCCCCGTGCCGTTTTTGCTTTACGACAGCCGCCGCGACCATAAAACGGGGTATAAGCACCGCGAGTCCGACGGCGACAAGGGCGAATTTATCGGTGAGGGAACGCGGCTGATGTCCCTGCTGTTCGGCGAATTCGGCAATGACTGAGCTGTCTGCGCGGGAGCGCGCGGAGGCAAAAATAAATCTGACATTAGATGTAATCGGCGCGCTGCCCGACGGATATCACGAAATCCGCTCTGTAATGCAAAGCGTATCATTGGCGGACAAGCTGATTATAACGCTTACCCCCGGCAGCGGAGCCGTGGCGCGCGCGCCCGGATTCCCGACAGACAGGCGCAACACAGCCGTCGCGGCGGCGTTTGCTTTCTTTGAAGCTGTCGGAATTAAAGGGCTGCGTGCGGAGATAATAATCGAAAAGCGCATACCCTCCGCCGCGGGACTCGGAGGCGGAAGCGCCGACGCCGCCGCCGTCCTGCGCGCGATGAATCGCCTGACGAAATCAAAGCTCACGCCGGATGCGC
>JAIRRO010000136.1 GCA_031255955.1 Oscillospiraceae bacterium | reverse complement strand
CAAATAGGGTTTTCATCCTGTTGTTGTTGTCAAAATTGACATATGCCATATTCTCGAAATATGCATTGCCGAATTCTTTCATCAGCCACGTCTTACCGACCTGCCTTGCGCCCCTGATGATGAGCGGCTTTCTCTTTTTGGAGTTCTTCCATTGGGTTAATTTTTCAATCGCGTATCGTTTCATCCGAATCACCTCAAGCGTCATTATACACGATCGGAACAAAATAATCAACGACTTTTTGACCGCGCGGCACAAAAACTCCAACGACTTTTTGATTCACAGCGCAAACTATCCAACGACTTTTTGTGGGTTTGCATATGTTATCTTGGTCGGTATCTTGTCATAGCGCAGCCTTTATAGCTCTCCGGCTCTTTTTTTAATAAATTCGCGCATCCATTCGCCGATGTCCGCGTGCTTCAGCGAGAAATCGACGGTTGCCTCAAGAAAGCCGCGCAGGCTGCCCGTGTCGTATCGGCGTCCCTCAAAATCCACGGCGACCATCGGAGAGCGTCGGCAGAGCGTGCGCAGTCCGTCGGTGAGCTGAATTTCCCCGCCATAGCCGGGTGAGGTGCCTTCCAGAATGTCAAATATTTCGTGCGACAGCACATATCTGCCCAAAATTGCGTATTCGGAGAACATTTCCTCCGGGCGCGGTTTTTCGTTCATATCCTCCACGCGGAATACGCGCCCGCCGAGCGGCTCAACTTTTAGGGAGGAATATTTCGATATGGCGTCTGCCGGAACGCGCTGCGTTCCAACGGCAGAGGCGCCGTATTGCTCCGCCGCGTCGATGAGCTGGCGCGTCACGGGGACGTCCGCCATCGTGACGTCATCGCCGAGCAGAACGGCAAACGGCTCATTGCCCACAAAGCGGCGCGCGCGCCACACGGCGTGACCAAGCCCCAGCGTTTCTTTTTGCCGGACATAAAAAACGTTTGCGATATCTGCCGTGCGCCGTACAGCCTCAAGCTCCTCAATTTTGCCCGCCGAGGCGAGCTTTTCCTCCAGCTCCGGCGTGTAATCAAAATAATCGTCCACGGCGGACTTCGCCCGGTTCGTCACCACAAGGATGTCGCTGATGCCGGAGGCGACAGCCTCCTCGATGACATATTGAATCACCGGCTTATCGGCAAGCGGCAGCATTTCCTTTGGCACGGTTTTTGTGGCGGGCAGCATCCGTGTGCCTAAGCCTCCCGCCGTCACAACGGCTTTCGTGATTTTCAAGCTATTATGTTCTCCTTTCGCTTTGCGTGTTTGGTTTAAGTGGTATCCCGGCTCGGCGGCAGGGCGAATTCGCATCCGCAATAGCCCTGCCTATACAGGGAATGCTCCCGCGAAAGCTCCACGCTCCGCTGAAAGCCCCCGCGTTTCTTAAAATCCTCTGCCAAATAGCGGACGCCGTACTCCTGCGCCGCCGCCTCTCCCACCGCGTTTATATCGGCGGAGCGCTTTCGCGAGCCTACCGTAAGCGTCGTGGCGAACGCGTCAAAGCCCCCGTCCCGCGCCGCCTGTGCTGTTTTGCGCAGACGAAGCTCGAAGCATTTTATGCAGCGCGCGCCGCCCTCCGGCTCGTTTTCCAGCCCGCTGACGGCTTGCAAAAACTCCGCGTGGGAATATTCCGGCGCAACAGGCTCTGTCAGGCGAACGCCGTCCGGCGGCGTCAGACCGGAAACAAACCGCCGCAGCTCACCCAGACGCTTATAATACTCCCCCTGCGGGAAGATATTCGGGTTGCAGTAAAAAAGCGCAAGCTCACCCCCGCCGCCAAAAACATTTCTGTCGGCGGTAAGCCGTTCAAGAACGACGGTGGAGCAAGGCGCGCAGCACGCGTGCAGCAGCAGCTTCACAGCGACGCCAACGCCCCGATCACAGATACCTGCGGATTTTATCCGTCGCCTCTGAAATATCGGCGGACACCATCATCGTGAAGCGGACGCCCTCGCGCTTGCCGAAATTTTCGCACCAGTCAAAAAAGTCCTCCGCCCCGGGTCCGATTTTCTCCCCGATAAGGCTGAGCACGCTGTCGATGTATATGTGGGTGATGTCATAATTCCCCGCGCGAAGTCCGGATATAAAGCCCTTCAGAAAATCAAAGCTCGATATACCATAGTCCTCCGTCTCCACAAGTCTTACCGCGTGCGGGATGTCATAAGTCAGGCGTTTGCCCTTCTCAATGCAGACGATGTTTCCGCTTTCCTCTTTCAACGAGGCGTTTACAAGCTCAATGAACTGCTTCGTCTTGCCGGAACCCTTCAGTCCCATGATAAGTTTTAGCATAACGGCGCGTACCTCCAATTCATAAATTAAATTCAAAATTCAGCGCATAACGCTCAGCTCTCACGAGCCGGTGCTATTCTACCAAATCGCGGGCAAACTATCAAGCTCTTTTTTTGAAGCACATTTATTCCCGTCGCGCCCGCAAGCGCGTTTTCTGCGCCTGCACATTTATTCCCGTCGCGCCCGCAGGCGCGTTCCCCGTGCGTCAGCACGCTAAATTGTAACTAAACCGACATATTTTTTCTTGACGGATGTGCTATAATGCCTATTGCGGGTTCGCTGGAAGGGAGGGCGCGATATGCCGAAGCAAAAAGGAAACCGCCAAATAGTATCAAACCGCAAGGCGTATCACGACTATTACATCCTTGAAAGGTTCGAGGCGGGTATCGAGCTTTTCGGCACGGAGGTAAAATCAGTGCGCGGCGGCAAGGTGAATCTGAAGGATTCATTTTGCACGGTGAAGGACGGCGAGCTGTTCGCACGGGGGATACATATATCCCCTTATGAACACGGCAATATCTTCAACCGCGATCCGATGCGCCCCAAGCGCCTGTTGATGCACAGGCGCGAAATCACCAAGCTGCGCGCGCGGGTGCAGCAGGAGGGCTTGACGTTGATTCCGCTGTCGCTTTATTTCAAGGACTCGCTTGTAAAAGCGGAGCTGGGACTTGCGAAGGGCAAAAAGCTCTATGACAAGCGCGACACGGAAGCGGCGAAATCCGCCTCACGCGAAATGTCCCGCGCCCTGAAAAACCAACGCGAATAAACAAACGCGAATTGCACCGCCGCTCGCGGAGCGGAAAACCAACAAAAACACAAAAGAAAGGGTGACGATTGTATGACAAATCCCGTAGTGACAATTGAAATGGAGAACGGAGGTGTAATCACGGCGGAGCTGTATCCGGACGTCGCGCCGAATACTGTGAACAGCTTCATCTCGCTGATAAAGCGCGGATTTTATGACGGACTGATATTCCACCGCGTAATACCGGGCTTTATGATTCAGGGCGGCTGCCCGGACGGGGAAGGAACAGGCGGACCGGGGTATAATATACGCGGCGAATTCTCCTCCAACGGCTTTGAAAACGCGCTGGAACACACGCGCGGCGTACTGAGCATGGCGCGCGCGCGCCCAAAGGACTCGGCGGGAAGCCAGTTTTTCATTATGCACGATCGCGCGCGGCACCTTGACGGGGAATACGCGGCGTTTGGCAAGGTGGTCACAGGAATTGAGGTTGTGGACGCCATCGCGGAAACGGACGCCGACTCCGGCGACCGCCCGCACAAGGAACAGCGCATGAAGCGCGTCACCGTAGATACCCACGGCGTGGACTACCCCGAACCGGAAAAAGCGAAATAGAGGAAGTAACCGGAGGTGATTTGTGATGGATAAGCTCTCCCCGGAGGAATCATTGTACGATTTTAATTTCGACGGCAAGCTCGATTCTATGGAACGCGACGAAATGTGGAGCGACTGGACAGACAGCGACCCGCTCGGTTCCTATGACAACGACGATGATGACGATGATTTCGACGACGACGACGATGATGACGATGATGATTTTTTCGATGATGACATCTTTTAACGCTGTTTCGAAGTCAGAAAGGAGGCACAGTACCACACCGTAACCCCCGTCCAACCCGAAGCGAAGCCCAGCGAATCGGGTTCGTTTCGGAAAGGACGCGCCGCGCAGCGCGGCAAATCGCGTCTCCCGTCCAACCCGACAAGAAACCAAGCGGCATAGCCGCTGTTTCGAAGTCGGAGAGGAGGAGCCCCGGAGCGAGCGAGGAATCGCCGAAGGCGATTCCGAGACTTAGCGCAGGGTGCTCCGACGACGGGGCTGCAATGGTTTCGACGGAGGCAACAAAACACAATAAGCGGGCGGATGCGCCTACCATCCTAAAAATGGGCATCTTTATAAATTAAAGAACAACTATAACGAACTTCCGGTAGCCGCTTAAGGCTGCCCGTCCGAGTCGGATAAGTCCACGCACCGACCGGGCGTCGAATAGTGGAGAACGTGAGTGCGATGAGCTTGGACGCGCACCATGAACAAAAAGCTACCGAACCGCGCCGCGTGACGGCTTGCGACGCGATGAGGGAACAGGCACACGACGTCTGACGCCGAGGCTGCCGCAATAACCGTCTGCGCCCGGAGAAGCTTGTGCGGAGAGGTTTTCGGACGGGGGTTCAATTCCCCCCAGCTCCACCACCATTACACTCAACAAATGATACAAAACGAGCCGCTCATTTCGAGGCGGCTCGTTTTGTAAAAGCCCTGCAATTGCAGGGCTTTATGCCCTCGGCAAGCTTCGTGAGGATGCTATTGGCGCGGCCGGACATGCTTCGAATTGCCGCACTCCCCTTTGCGGCGCTTGGCGA
>JAIRRO010000118.1 GCA_031255955.1 Oscillospiraceae bacterium | reverse complement strand
TTATCTCGGCAATGTGCCGCTATCGCAAGCGTCTGTCGCTGTGGGCAGCGAGGGCGCGGGGCTATCCAAGGAAACACTGGCGCTCTGCGCGGGGCGTATTGCGATACCAATGGAGCCGCGCACGGAGTCGCTTAACGCCGCCGTCGCCGCGAGCGTTATAATGTGGGAGATGTACAAATCGCGCGCGGACAGCGCCGATATATTGAGAGGAGCGCGGTAAAACGATGTCAACCCTGAAGTATTACGTGTGGCTGTCGGCGGCGGAGGGAATAGGAGCCGCGACGGCGGTCAAGCTTATCCGCCATTTCGGCACGGCGGAGCGTGTTTTTTTCGCCGACGCCGGGGAATACAAAAAAGTGTCGGGCATCACGCCGTCGGAGATGGCGGCGCTGGCAAACAAGGATCTATCTCACCCGAGCGGTATTCTGGCGCGCTGCACCGAGCTGGGGCAGCGAATCGTCACCATTCAGGACGCGGAGTATCCGGAACGGCTGAGGAATATTTATGACCCGCCGCTTGTGCTTTATGTAAAGGGGCGCTTGCCCGCCATTGACGAGGAAGCCGCCATCGCCATTGTCGGGACGAGGACGTGCACGCCCTATGGACTGAAAACAGCGGAAAAGTGCGGGTATACGCTTGCGCGGCGGGGCTTGCTGGTTGTAACGGGATTGGCAAAGGGCGTGGACAGCGCAGCCGCGCTTGGCGCGCTGCGCGGCGGTGGCGGCGTTATCGGGGTGCTTGGCTGCGGCATTGACGTCATCTATCCGCCGACGAATAAAGAGCTGTATGAGGATGTGTCCGGCGTGGGCGCGTTGATTTCGGAGTATCCGCCGGGTACGGACGCGGCGGGACGCCACTTCCCGGCGCGCAACAGGATTATATCGGGGCTGTCTGTGGGCGTTGCCGTCATAGAAGCGCCGCTACGCAGCGGGGCGCTGATAACGGCGTCGCGCGCGCTGGAGCAGGGCAGGGATGTTTTCGCCGTGCCGGGCAACGTAGATTCATTCGCGAGCGCCGGGGCAAACAAGCTTTTGCGCGACGGCGCGATACCCATGACCTCGCCGGAGGACATCGTCAATGAATACTCGGCGCTGTTCCCGTTAAAAATCAATGCGGGGAAGGTTTCAACCGCGCCGCTTGACAAAAAACGCGAAAAAAAGCTGATGGAGAAACATAGTACATCACAGAAAAGGCTTGACAGCGCGGCGGGAAACGAATATATTGACGCCGAGAGGGACGTGGATGGGAATCTCAGCGAGACAACAGAGGCTGACGCCGCCGCCGCCCGCGAGGCTGAGGCGGAGAAGATAGCCATCTCGTTAACCGGCGCGGAAAAGGCTGTCTATGACGCCCTTAGGCGGCTTGCGCGACCCGGTGAGGCAGCGCACATCGATGATATTATCGCCTCGGCGGAAATAACAGCGGCGGAAGCCTTGGGCGCCGTGACGATGCTGGAGCTTGACGGAAGCATATCCTCTCTCGGCGGCGGATTTTACACGGCGTAAAAACGCTTTATATTATTTAGGAAGTGTGTTATGGCAAAAACAAAGCTTGTAATTGTGGAGTCGCCGGCGAAGGCAAAGACAATCGGGAATTATCTGGGTCCCGATTATAAGGTAATGGCGTCGCTGGGGCATCTGCGCGATTTGCCGAAAAGCAAGCTCGGCGTAGATATTGAAAACGGATTTGAGCCGAATTATCAGCCGGTTAAAGGGCATGAAAAAACCATAAAGGAGCTGCGCGACGCCGCGAAGGGCTGCGACCGTGTGTATCTTGCCACCGACCCCGACCGCGAGGGTGAGGCTATCTCGTGGCACCTAAAGGAGCTGCTGGGACTCACCGACGAAAACGCTCTGCGCGCGCCGTTTAATGAAATCACAAAGAAGGTGGTGCGGGAATCCATCGAAAACCCGCGCGCCATCGATATCGATCTGGTAAACGCGCAGCAGGCGCGGCGTATTCTTGACCGCATCGTCGGGTATAAGCTCTCGCCGCTGCTGTGGAGAAAGATACGGCGCGGACTGTCGGCGGGGCGCGTGCAATCCGTCGCCGCGCGTCTGGTCACCGACCGCGAGGATGAAATCCGCGCGTTTATCTCAGAGGAATACTGGCGCCTCGACGCGGAGCTGAAGCCGGAGGGCAGCGCCGCGAGCTTTGTCGCGCGGTTCCACGGCAAGGGTAAGCGCGAAATGCGCCTTGAGAATGAGGCGATGGTGAACGAGGTTGTCGATGCCGTGTCAAAGGAACCGTTTGTCATAGAAACGGTGAAGCGCGTTGACCGCCGCCGCCGTCCCGCGCCGCCATTCATCACATCAAGCCTGCAGCAGGAAGCCTCGCGCAAGCTGGGGATGACGCCGCGCCGCACGATGAGCATTGCGCAGCAGCTGTATGAGGGCGTTATGGTTGACGGCGAAGGCTCGACGGGCTTAATCACATATATGAGAACGGATTCGCTGCGCCTCTCGGAGGACGCGCTGGCGGACGCCGGACGCTTCATAAAGTCGCGCTATGGCGCGGATTACTATCCCGGGCAGCCGACGCGCTTCAAATCGGGTGCGGGCTCTCAGGACGCGCACGAGGCTATACGTCCCAGCGATGTACAGTTGACGCCGGACGGGATAAAATCCAGTCTCTCAAACGACCAATATCGTCTGTATAAGCTGATATGGAGCCGCTTTCTTGCCTCCCAGATGTCAGAAGCGATATATGACAGCATGACGATTGACGCCGTTTCGGCGGGGTATCTGTTCCGCGCAAAGAACGAATTTGTAAAGTTCCCCGGCTTTATGGCTGTGTATGTGGAGGGCACGGACAGCGAGGAGGAATCGCAGGAAACGCCGCTGCCGAAGCTGGACGAAGGCTCCAAGGCGGCGCTTGTCAACACAAAGCGCGAGCAAAAATTTACACAGCCGCCGCCGCGCTACACAGAAGCTACGCTTATAGAGGCGATGAAAAACTCCGGCGTGGGTCGCCCGTCAACATACGCGCCCACCGTTTCAACGATAATAGACCGCGAATACGCCGTAAAAGAGGGCAAGTATCTGCGTCCCACCGCATTGGGCGAGGTTGTCACCAAGCTGATGAAGGAGCGCTTTTCCGACATTGTGGATTTGAAATTCACGGCGAGGATGGAGGAGAGCCTTGACAGCGTGGAAAGCGGGGATGTCGATTGGCGCGAGGTGTTATCCAGCTTCTACGGCGGATTTTCAAGCTCGATGGAGAACGCCGAAACAGCGCTGGAGGGCGAGCGGCTGCGCGTACCGGATGAGCTTTCCGATGAGGTGTGCGACGTATGCGGCAAGCAGTTGGTCATAAAATCAGGGCGCTTCGGGCGGTTTCTTGCCTGCCCGGGCTATCCCGAATGTACGTTTACAAAGCCGATTGTGGTGGAGATGCCCGGCAAATGCCCCGTGTGCGGCGGCAGGATATTAAAGCGCACATCGAAAAACGGATATACCTACTACGGCTGCGAAAATATGAAGGAATGTAATTTCCTGACGTGGGACGTGCCCGTCGCCGATAATTGCCCGGAATGCGGGCATACACTGTTTAAGAAATCGGGGCGCGGCGCCAAAAAGCCGTACTGTGTGAATGAAAGCTGCTCGATGTTTGTCCCGGAGGAGCGCCGCGGGGGATATAAGAAAAAAACCGCGGACGCCGGTGCGGATACAGCCTCCGCTGCCGCAGGTGACGCCACCGCCGCGAAAAAAGAAAAGGCTGCGCCGTCCGCGCGCAAACGCAAATAAAGCCTATGAAGATAATCATTGACGCAATGGGCGGGGATCTTGCCCCCGACGCCGCCGTTGAGGGAGCGCTGAAGGCGCAGGATACGCTGGGCGTTGAAATACTGCTTGTCGGGCGCGCGGAGGAAATTTTGCGCAGCGTGCAAAAGCTGGGTAAAAGCTCGCTGCCGCGCGGCGTTGAAATTCTTGACGCCACAGAGACGATAAATATGGACGACGACCCGCTTGCCGCCGTTCGCGAAAAGCGCGATTCCTCAATGGTGCGGGCGCTGTCGCGTCTGGCGGAGGGCGACGGCGACGCGCTTGTGTCAGCGGGAAGCACGGGGGCGCTTTTGTCCGGGGCGACGCTTATTGTAAAGCGTGTGCGCGGGATTCGCCGCGCGGCGCTGGCGCCATTTATTCCGGGGCGCGACGGCGGATTTCTGATTATCGACTGCGGGGCAAACGCGGAATGTACGCCGGAATATCTGTTGCAATTCGCGTATATGGGCAGCTATTACACAGAGAGCGCGTTGGGGATAAAACAGCCGCGCGTGGCGCTGCTCAACAACGGCTCAGAGAGAACGAAGGGTACGCAACTGCAGCTTGATACCTACCGCCTCTTGGAAGAAGCCGGAGGGGATTTGAATTTCATCGGCAACGCGGAGGGCAGCGAGGTTATGAACGGGAAATGCGACGTTGTGGTGTGCGACGGCTTTTCGGGGAATATCCTGCTAAAATCCATTGAAGGCGCGGCGAAATTCCTGCTCGGAGAGGTTAAATCCGTGCTGATGAAAAGCGCGAAAACAAAGCTTTTGGCGCTGGCGATGAAGCGTGAATTTTCAGAGTTGCGTGAGAAATACAACGCCGACAGGATAGGCGGCACGGTGCTGCTGGGTATATCAAAGCCTGTTGTAAAGGCGCATGGCTCGTCCGGCGCGGACGCCATTTGCTCCGCCGTGCGTCAGGCGGTGCGCGCCGCGGAGGCGAATGTGTCCGGCAAGCTAAAGGAAAATATGGAGCGGATGAAGCTTTCAGACAACGCGACGGACATATAAAATCGCAATGCTTTAACGGGGGACGGCATGGAAGGACTTGAGCAAAAAATCGGATATGTCTTTAAGGACAGGACGCTTTTAGCTGAGGCGTTAACGCACAGATCGCGCTTTGGCGAACAAGGCGGGGAGGAAATGGTATGCAACGAGCGGCTTGAATTCCTCGGGGACAGCATTTTGGGCTTTGTTGTCGCGGAATATTTGTTCATTAACCGACCCGGTATGCCGGAGGGGAGCATGACGAAGCTGCGCGCGGAGCTTGTGTGCGAAAAGGCGCTGTATGAGGTTGCGGCGTCCATTGATTTGGGACGATATATGGTAATGTCGCACGGCGAAGAGGTGATGGGCGGACGTAAGCGCCCATCCTTACTCGCGGACGCGATGGAGGCGATTTTCGCGGCTGTGCATCTCGACGGCGGCGCGCAGGCGTCGCGTGACGTCATTCATTGGTTGATAATCTCACGGCTGGAGGACGCGGAAAAATCGAGCCTCGATTATAAATCCGAGCTTCAGGAATACGCGCAAAGTGTGGGAAGAAGCGTGTATTATGTCCCCGCGGGGGAGCACGGACCCGCCCATAGAAAGAAATTTCGCGTGGAGGTGCGTCTTGGCGGGCGCAGCGTGGCGTTTGGCGAGGGCAGCTCGAAAAAAGCTGCGGAAAAGGCTGCGGCGCGGGCTGCGTTAGAACGCTTTGAGGTGCAGACGCGAAAAACGGAGAACATAGAATCAATTTCAAATATCAATGAAGGGTGAGGGTGGCAAAATGGACGACAACAGAGAAAACAACAGAGTAGAGGGCAGCGTAATCGAAGGCAGCATAATCGAGGGCAGCGTTGTCGAAGGCAGCGTAT
>JAIRRO010000145.1 GCA_031255955.1 Oscillospiraceae bacterium | reverse complement strand
CGTCAGAATGACGTCGCCGCCCTCAAGAGTGTACTTTGTGCGGTGATACTGTCCGTATCCCACATTATAAAGATACGCCGCGTACTCGTGAATACTGTCTTCGCGCGGCGGCACCTCCTGCTCCGATTCTTCGTATTCGGCTGTGTTTTGCCACGGCGGCGCGCTCCACGGTATTTCGGCTTCCTCCGGCTCATACATCACAACCATCACGCATTTCGGTTCGCCCTCCGATACACGTTTCGGATAGAACATAGCAAAGCCCGCTCCCGCGTTTTCATATACAAAATATGTGTCGCCCGCGCGGCTTTCCGGCAGTGAGCCTCCGAACAGTGTCGCTGAGTCCGCGACACCTGCACCCAGCATTTCGATACCCGACGGTCTGCCGTTAATGAACTCCCCGCGGTACAGCTCAAGCCCTGATCGCGGGGAATACAGCGCGCCGAAGCCCCACGGACGCTCGTTTGATATCATGCCTTCATAGACGAGGAAGCCTCCGGAATAAATCCGCGCCGCGCCGCGAATCCCTCCGTCCTCAAACAGCGCCTCTATCGTTACGCCCTCGCCGGAAAACACCGTCCCCTGCCCGTTCCGCAGTCCGTCGGCAAATTCTCCGCGAAACACCAAGCGCCCGGCGCTGTACTCGCGTCCCTCGGCGCTGTAAAGCCCGTCGGAGAAGCCGCCTCTGTACACTATTTCCCCGTCCGAGTACATGGCTCCGCTGCCGTTATAAATACCGTTTTCCCATTGCCCTGAATAGACGACATCACCGTTTTCGTCGAATTCCTCGCCTTCGCCGCCGATAACGCCGTTTTCCATATGTCCCTTGAAGAACAGCTTGCTTTTTTCCTTGTCGTAGTACAACGCGACCTTACCGGAATATGACTCAACAGCAGCGTTTTCCCTGAAAAAATGCGCCGTGAAATATCGGCTTATCAGCCACGGGCGGAGCACAAAAAACGCCAGCGCCGATATGGCGATGATCGCCAATATTACCGCGATAACAAACGATTTTGCGATGTACATTCGCTTGGTTTCAAAATAATCCTCGCGGCGCGTCGGCTTCTTCCCCACCGAAGCAACCGCGGAGATGGCTTTGGGCAACGCCTTAACTGCATAACGCGAAGCACTTGTAAGGCGCTTTATACGCGCGCTCAGTCCAGCCACCTGCCGAAGGGCAAACGACCTTATCACCCGGAACACCATACCTATCGAGCTTACAAAGCGCGAAAACAGGGCACTTAACACATCACACCTCCGTTATGCGAGCAGACGCGGAAGCAGCGCATACGCAAGGCATGCGATGGCCATGATAACGATTACAAGCGTCACCGCGCGGCGGGCAATGCGAGCCTTGTATCCGTGCGCTATCTTTATCACCTGCACGGGCGTCTGCCTTACGTATCCGTCCGGAGTCGGTACGGGCGGCGCGGCAATGAATTCCCGCGTATCCGGTGTTTTTGCAAAAGCCAGCATAGCTTGCTCTGTAATGCTCACGCTGCCGCTCTCTTTTTTCATCTCCGTCCGCTCCTTTCCCGGCTCTATCGCGCCCCGTCCGCTCCGTGCGGAGTTAAATAAAGCTGTTCCTCACTGACCTCGACGCCGTTCTTCTCCAGCCTGTCGGCGACAAAAAGATAAAATCGGCTCACACCGTCCGCGGCGCTCAGCCTGATAATATTCATAAAGCTTCGTCTCGCGCCGGAGAAATCGCGCGCGTACAGCAGATAAATTCCCTCGGCAAATTCCACGCGCGTTTTTTCCTTCGCCGCGCGGGATTCAAGCGAATCCCCTTCAAAAATTTCATATATGCGTTCGCTGTCTATCCCGGCGTACTTGCCGATATACCGCTGCGCGTAGGCTTCCGTTTCCGAAACGACATTCATCGTGCATAAAATGCCGGAGTCAAGCTGCCCTGCCAGCTCGACAAGATACCGCGCGTTGTTCAAATAGGCTGACGCCGCCGCCGGGGTCAGCCTGGTTTCGTCGCCTATTACCCCCAGCATAACCTCTCCCTTATCCACCGCCGTGTACAGCTCCACGGGCGGCTTGCCGCTTTCCGTGCGCGCTTTATTGAACGCGTGAATATCCTGCCGCATCGCCACGGCGGCGCTGACAGCCTCCGCGGCAGACCCGGAGAACACCGCTTCATAGCCGTCGTGATAGAAATTGCATATCACGCCGTTATTCTTGTGTACGAATTCCGCGCTGCGTGTTATGACCTCATTGACCTCCACAAACAGCTCCTCCGCGTCACTTCTGTGCGCGTCAGACAGCTTAAATCGCACCGCCAGCACCGCCATATCGCGGGTAATCGCCGTGTGTCGGTTTATCTCCCCGATGCTCTCTACCCCCATAAGCTGTACAAGATGACGCGGCACAAATTTCATATACGATTCGTCGCGCCGCTGCGCCCCCTGCGTGCTTTTGGCGTATTCCTTGGCAAAGGAATTGATGGCAAGCGCAAGCTCCTGCATTTCATCGCCGGAAAGGCGGTCGAGACGCGCATTGGCGCCCGATGTAAGTCTGCGTATGACCTCCGCGGCACGCCTTGCCACGCTGCGGGCTGTGCCGAGCATAAACAGCGCGGCGATTCCCGTGACCGCCGTCGGCACGGCGATTATAAGCCTTTGAGTGACAACCTCCGGTAAATTAAACGCGCGGTTTTCGAGCAGCGGCGGGATAAATCGC
>JAIRRO010000054.1 GCA_031255955.1 Oscillospiraceae bacterium | reverse complement strand
ATAACAACGCTGTGCTCTTGCAGGTTGTGCCCGATGCCGGGGATATACGCCGTGACCTCATAAGCGTTTGAAAGACGAACGCGCGCAATCTTGCGGAGCGCCGAATTCGGCTTCTTCGGCGTTTGGGTCTTGACGACCGTACACACGCCGCGCTTCTGCGGGGATGACAGATCGGTTTCCCTGTTTTTCAGGGTGTTAAGACCCTTTTGCATCGCCGGAGCCTTGGACTTTGAGGACAACGTCGCTCTGCCGTGGCGGACAAGCTGATTAAATGTAGGCATTTTTCTCCTCCTTTCCCGGTAGCCGCGAAAAATCGCGTCCCGAAATCCCGCGCCTCTCACACGCGGGAAGAGTATTTTAGCATATTATTTTTAAGAAGTCAAGCGTAAATTTTTCAGCCCGAATTTTATTTTTTATTCCTCTTGACTTCCGTCAAATGACATAATATACTGTTACAAGCCCCCGACTATCATCACTGAGGCGGATATACAATGAACCTTCAACCTACTTTAATAATCGCGGTGCTTGTCGCCGCGCTTTTGGTGTCCTTCGTCGAGCTTCATATTATGTTTCGCGGAGACGCGTTAAAGAGAAAATATTTTCTTTTTCTCGTAAACGCGGTCTTTCTCACTGTCGTCGGGCATTTGCTGGAGCTTATGGGCGGGGATACGCGCGGCGCGTTCTCCGGCGTTCGGGTTCTGTATATCGGCAGCGGGCTGGCTTCGCCGTGTCTGCTTTTCTTCGTCGCCGATTACTGCGAAATTAAGCTGCATATGTTTGTTCGGATATTTGCGGTCGCCGCCGCCTTGGCATATGCCGTCATCGCGTGGACAACGGACGTCACAGGCTTGCTTTACGCCACGATGGAATATGACGCCGTACACACGTTTTATCTGACATACACCCCGGGCTCGCTTAATTTTGCCCTGCGGTTCTTCCCGATTCTATATATCACGGTGGCGGTGGTTATGCTTGTTCGCGGGTTAATCCGAACGGAGGGCAGGCTGCGCTCAACGCTGCTGGCGTTATTAATATCCGTCAGCCTGCCGTATATCAGCGAGATTGTGTTCCACGTGTTAACGCGGCTCGGGCATATACGCGCCAATGTTTATATAACGCCGCATATTCTATCCATCGTCGTAGCCGCCATCTATTATAACATACTGCGGTATGACATTGACGCCGACACTCTTGCCGCCGTCGTGGCTATCGACACCATCAGTGAGCCTTTTATTTTGCTGGACGGCGATTTATGCTGTCTTTCCTCCAACAAGGCGGCGCGCGTGCTTTTCCCGTGGATTAATCCCGAGAAGCACGGCTCTCCTGTATACACCCACGCCGAGTGGCCGAAGGAGCTTTCCCCCGCGGTGTTCATCGACAAGGCTGAGGACGTCGATTTCGCCGAACAATGCGGCAGCCGCCTGTTTTCCGCCAGCATCAACGCCACGCACATTCGCCGCGGGGAGAGAACGCTGTGGTCAGTGCTTATTCGCGACGTCACGGAATCCAAAAACTTCTTGCGCTCCCTTGAGGAGGTGGCATACACCGACACGTTAACGGGGCTCTATAACCGCCGCCATTTCTCCGACATCGCGGCGCCGTATATCGAGCGCGCGCGGCGCAACGGTACGCCGTACTATTTTATGATTTCGGATATCGACGATTTCAAGCTGATTAACGACGTTCACGGGCATCTCGCGGGGGATGCCGTGCTGCGCGGTATCGCGCAGGCGATGAAGCGCGCGTTGCGCCCCTACGATATTGTCGCGCGCTGGGGCGGTGAGGAATTTATTATCATAATTACGGATATCGGCTCAGATGAGCATGTGATGGCGCTTGCCGATCGCGTTCGGCGCGAGGTTGAGTCGCTGGCGTGCGAATATATGGATAAAACGCTCCGCGTGACGATAAGCAGCGGGCTTGCGCGAAACCTCGAGGACAGCGATATCACGGATATGACGCTGCGCGCCGACGAAGCGCTTTACGCGGCGAAAGCCGGCGGTAAGAATTGTGTCGTTCTCTGGACGCATCCGGAGAACGGAAACGCGCCGTCTGCCGGACGGCGCGTATGACCTCCCCGCAACCACCCTCCGACGCGTTATCGGCGGAGGCTCTGCGGCGGCGGCTCCCGCCCCGCGTGTCACCGATTATCAGAGAGGCTTTGGCGTCAACCAGCTCCGAGCTTCGCCCGCTTGCCGCGGGCGGAGCGTCGGAGCTTACGCTTATCGTTGCGGCGGAGCAGAGCGCGGGGCGGGGTCGGCGCGGGCGGGCGTTCTTCTCTCCCGGGGGGTCGGGCGTGTATTTTTCGCTGCTGCTGCGTCCGAAGGCGCAGGATTTTTCCGCCGCCCGCGTGACGGCGCTTGCCGCCGTCGCCGCCGCAGAGGCGTGTGAGGCGCTTTTTGGCGTTGCGGCGGGCATAAAATGGGTGAACGATGTTTATGTGAACGGGCGCAAGGTGGCGGGGATTCTCGCCGAGGCGTTCTATGACAATGGTTTTTATGTAATCCTTGGCATCGGGGCGAACATCGCGCCACCCCCGGGGGCTTTCCCCGCCGACCTGCCGAACGCCGGCGCGATGACAGCCTCCCCGCCGCCGATGGCGCGGGAGGAATACGTCGCGGAGACGGTGCGCCGCTTTCTTGAATTATATGAAAACGGGGATACCGGCGCCATACTTGAACGCTACCGCGCGCGCTCGATACTAACGGGGCGGCGCGTTGTGGTTCACGGCGCGGCGGAGCCGTACACGGCGGAGGTTATCGGCATAGCGGAGGATTTCAGCCTTGTGACGCGCCGCGTTGCAGTCGGCGAAAACGGGGCATTGCGCAAAGGGGGCGTGTTCGGGTATAATACCGGCAAAGGCGTACCGCCTGCGTTTGAGGCGCTGCGCTATGAGGAGGTATCGCTCGAGCTTGAAAACAGCGATTAAAACAGGTGAGCTTATTAAGACGGCGGTGTTTGCAGCCCTGCTGTGCGCAGCCGCGCCGTTTTCCGTTCCCGTGGGACCTGTGCCGATTTCGCTTGCTACGCTGGTGATTTACATCGCGGCGGGGGTGCTGGGACGCGCGCAAGCCACGCTTGCCGTTTTTGTATATATCCTGCTCGGCGCCGCGGGTCTGCCGGTGTTCACAGGCTTCTCCGGCGGGCTGTTTAAGCTTGTGGGGGTAACGGGGGGCTATATCCTCGGATACATCCCCTTGGCTTATATTTCGGGCAGCGCGGGCGTCGGCGCGCGCGAGGGCGCGTCGAGTCTATCCCGCGCGGGGGCATATATCGCGGCGATGATTATCGGCACCGCGGCGCTGTATGCTATCGGCACGGCGTGGTTTATGTTCATATCTGGCAATTCCCTCTTCGGTGCGCTCGCTGTGTGTGTGCTGCCGTTTCTGGTCGGCGACGCGGCTAAAATCGCTGCCGCCGCCGTGATTGCCCCCGCCGTGCGCCGCGGCTTGCGCGGTTTGCTGTCGTGAGCGCCCTGCGGGATGAAGTTAAATATCTGAAGGGCGTCGGCGAGGCGCGCTCGCGCCTGTTTGGGAAGCTGGGCGTTGTCACGGTGTCCGACCTGCTGCGGTATTTCCCGCGTGACTATGAGGACAGAACGGTTTTTAAGACAATCACGGAACTTGCCGACGGAGAAAGCGCCTGCATCAGGGGCGTCGCCGCCGACGCGCCGCGCCTGACGCGCACGTCAAAGGGGCGCGAGGTTGCCACGGTGCGCGTTTATGATCAGACGGGCATGATGGATGTGCGTTTTTTCAACAGCACATATGTAAAAAAAGCGATTACGGCAGGCGGAACCTATCTCTTTTTCGGCAAGGCATTCCGCGCGGGCGGCAGCGTGCTGCTGACCAACCCCATTTTTGAGCGCGCCGATTCCGAGGGTGTGTTCACGGGCAAAATCGTACCCGTATACCGTATGACGGCAGGGCTGAACCGCCGCACCGTCATCAGCGCGGTTGAGCTGGCGCTGCAGCGCTGCGGGGATACTCTGCCGGATGCCCTGCCGCGCGCCGTGCGCGAGGAATACAGGCTGGCTGTGGCGCGCTTCGCTTATGAAAACATTCATTTTCCAAAGGATTTTGAAGCGCTTCGCATTGCGCGGCGACGCTTTATCTTTGAAGAGCTTTTTGTGCTTGCTGTCGTGTCGCGTCTGCGCCGCGCCGCGCGCGGACAAACGGCGGGGCGCGTGATTACCACAGACGGCGCCGCGCCGCGCGGCTTTGAGGAGTTTTATGCTTCGCTGCCGTTCGAGCCGACCTCGGCGCAGCGGCGCGCCGTTGACGAGGCTGCGCGGGACCTCGCCTCCGGCGGCGTTATGGCGCGGATGCTTCAGGGCGACGTCGGCTCCGGCAAGACGCTTGTCGCGGCGGCGCTGGCGTGGCTGGCGGCGAAAAACGGCTGCCAAACGGCGTTTATGGCGCCAACGGAGCTGCTTGCGGAGCAGCATTTCCGCACGTTTGAGGCGATGCTCGCGCCGCTGGGCGTTCGGGTAGGACTTTTAACGGGGTCACTCGGCGTAAAAGCCAAGCGGGAGGCGCGGGAGGCGCTTTTGAAGGGGGATACAGAGGTTATCATCGGGACGCACGCGCTGCTTTCAGAGGGCGTGGAATTTCGCGAGCTGGCGCTTGTCATTACGGACGAGCAGCACCGCTTCGGCGTAAATCAGCGCGCGGGACTCAGCAAAAAGGGCGAATCCCCGCACGTGCTTGTAATGTCCGCGACGCCCATTCCGCGCACGCTCGCTTTGATTTTATTCGGCGATTTGGATGTTTCGGAGCTAAATGAACTGCCGCCCGGCAGAAAAAGCGTGCTTACATATTCAGCCGGTGAAAAGCTGCGCGCGCGCGTATATAACTTCGCGCGGCGGCTTGTGTCAGAAGGGAGGCAGGTGTATTTCGTCTGCCCCGCGGTTGAGGACGCGGAGAACGAAGGCGCTGCGGAAGCCGCCTCCGGCAGCGAGCTGAAGCGCGCGCGGGAATACGCCAAAACGCTGCAAGGCGAGATATTCCCCGAGCTTACCGTCGGACTTGTACACGGCTCTATGAAGCCGCGCGAGAAGGACGCCGCGATGGCGGCTTTCATCGACGGCGGCACGAATATATTGGTTGCGACGACGGTAATTGAGGTCGGGGTGGACGTGCCGAACGCGGCGCTTATCGTCGTGGAAAACGCCGACCGCTTCGGACTATCACAGCTGCACCAGCTGCGCGGACGCGTGGGGCGCGGCGAGCATCAATCCTATTGCGTCTTAATGCGCGGCGCGGACGGCGAAAAATCCCGCGAGCGGCTGGATACGCTGCGCGCGACGAACGACGGCTTTGAAATCGCGGAGGCTGATTTGCGTCAGCGCGGTCCGGGCGATTTCTTCGGCTCGCGGCAGCACGGCATTCCGGTATCACGCTTCGCCGAGCAGAGCGCCGAGGCAAGCACGGTTTGGGACGCCCGCCGCGCCGCCGAGGACGTGCTGAACGCCGACCCGCGTTTGGAGCGGCGCGAAAATCTTCCGCTGCGCGAGGCGGTGGACGCTGTGCTTCGCGCGTCGGCAGGGACGTTTAATTAATCGCGCGCGGACAATTTTCCCCTTGCGCGGCGCGGCAAAGACGTGTATACTCATAATCAAATAATTATAAAGGAGCAATCACCATGACAGTAACAGAAGCCTTAAACAAGCGCAATTCAATCCGCGCGTACCTGCCGAAGCCTATTCCCAAGGAGACGCTGATGGAGGTTTTCACAGCGGCGCAGCGCACGCCCTCGTGGGCGAACACCCAGCCGTGGGAGGTGTTCGTCGCCACGGGCGATACGCTGAAGCGAATTAAGGACGCGGCAACGGGCGGCGCCCCGGGCGGTGGCTACGGCGGTGGCACGGACTTACCTATGCCGGGTGAGTGGAGCGAGGACGCGCGCCGCCGCACGGCGACAATCGGGGCGTCCATGCAGCGCGACTGCGGGGACGCGATGGGGCAATTCGGTTCGCTGAACGCCTCTATGTATAACGCGCCCGCCGTTATTTATCTCTGCATCGATAAGGCGCACGGGCAGTGGTCGCTGTATGACATCGGCGCGTATTCCCAAAGCGTAATGCTTGCCGCCAAAGAGCGCGGGCTTGGCACCATCCCCGCGATTATGCTGGTTACCAAGCCGGACGTCATCAGAAAAGAGCTGGGCATACCGGACAACCTGAACATC
Source organism: Oscillospiraceae bacterium (assembly GCA_031255955.1). Classification (GTDB taxonomy): domain Bacteria; phylum Bacillota; class Clostridia; order Oscillospirales; family Oscillospiraceae; genus JAIRRO01. Next base: position 9,341 of record JAIRRO010000054.1, on the reverse strand, counting down.
GCGATAGGCATCGCCATCGGCTATCCCGACCCTGACAACAAAATCAACAACCTGCACACAGAGCGCGACGACGTTAACACCGCCGTTCGCTTCGGCGAATAAGCGTGAAGCGGCGCGCCCTCCGTTCGTTGCGGGCAGCAACAGCCTTGCTGCTCGCGGCGCTTACGCTGGTTATGCTTGCCGCCTGCGGAAAAGAGGGGGAGCCGAGCGCTCCCCCCACTCCGACAGCCGCGAGCGACTTTTTAACAGACGATGACCGCGTAATATACAGCGAGACGATTGAGCTTGGGAATACGTCTCTTTTTGCGATGGCAAGCGTTCCGCGCACGGGCGTTGCCGCGATTGACGATTTTTATTTATCGCGGCTTGAGGACTTCGTTTCCGATGCCGCAGAGGTTGCCGAGGGGTTGCGTGAGCCGGAGCCGCCGTCACATACAACGCTTGAATACAGCGCCAATTTTGAAATAGTGCGCGACGACGGCGAGGTGCTGTCCGTCCGCCGCGAAATTTATTCGTATTTCGGCGGCGCGCACGACAACAGCGACACGCTCTGCGACAATTTCAGCCTGCCGGACGGCAATATACTCGAGCTGGACGACTTTTTCACGGTTCCGCAAAGCGAATATCTCCCGCGGCTCACGGGGCTGATTGCCGACGCCATAGCCGCAGACCCCGACCCCGGTCGATTTTATAGCGACGCCGCCGATATTATCGCGGAGCAGTTCCCGTTCGGGCGCTTTTGCGCGGCGGAGGACGGACTTGTTTTCTATTTCCCGCCGTATGAGATAGGACCCTACGCCGCGGGCACGATAGAAATCGCGGTTTTGTGGAGCGAGCTTAGCGACATTACCGCGTGAATATTCATATTTATATAGTATAAGGACGGGAACAGACCGATGAAACCGATTTACAGCGGCAAGGTGCGCGATATTTATGAGGCGTCCGGGGATCGCCTTGTCATCGTCACAACGGATAGAATCTCCGCATATGACAGCGTGCTGCCAACCGGGGTGCCGGGCAAGGGCATAACGCTTAATAAAATGTCCGCGTTTTGGTTCGACAGGACGCGCGGAATCGTAAAAAACCACGTCATATCAACGGATGAGCGCGATATGCCGGAGTATTTTCACAGCGAAAAATTCCGCGGACGCTGCGTGCTGTCCGAAAGGCTTGATATGCTGCCGTTTGAATTTATCGTGCGCGGCTATATCTTCGGGAATATGTGGGCGGCATACAAGGAGAAAAAGCCGTTTTGCGGTCAGGAAATTACGGGGGAATACGTTCTCGCGCAGCAGCTTGACGCACCGATTCTCACACCGTCGGCAAAAATTTCAGACGGACACGACGAATATATTGACATCGCCGCCGTGCGCGAAAAGCTCGGCGCTGAGCTTACGGACAAAATCGCCGAAATATCCCTGCGGCTGTACAAGGAATGTCGGGAGTACGCCGCCACGAAGGGGATAATTATCGCCGACACAAAATTTGAATTCGGACTGAATAAAAGCGGGGAGCTTGTGCTGGCGGATGAGATATTCACGCCCGATTCCAGCCGCTTTTGGAAGCTGGACGAATACAAAACGGGCGTATCCCCAAGCTCATATGACAAGCAGCTGCTGCGCGACTGGCTGACCGATAACAAAAAGGACGGGGAATATCAGTTCGCGAGCGTCCCCCCGGCGATACTGGAGAAAACAGCGGAGATATACGGCGAATGCCTCCGCCGACTGGTGGGGTAGCTTGCGCATGTGTGAAAAAAAGCAGGGGGCGATTTATCGCCCCCTGCTTTTTTCACGCATCATATTCCATACTTCGCATCATGCCCATTTGATAATACTCCCCTATGCGGGTCTCGCCGGTGCAATAGGAGCAGGCGGCGGCGGGGGTGGTGAAGCGCAGGCGCGCGTCGGCGATAGTGGTGATGTCCTTGGCTTCGCGCACCTTCTTCGCCAGCATAAACGCGCCCTGCCCCGTGATGCCGTTTACGGATAAAATATGCGCCGCGCCGTTTGCTTGCCGCGCGCTCCACGAAAACACCTCGCGCTCCGCTTGGGAGACGATATCGCCCTTGGTGACGACGACAACGTCCGCGAACTTCAGCATAGGTCCGATTTTGCGCGGCGTGCGGACGCCCGAAAGGGCGTCCACAACGCATATGGCGGTGATGCCGACAATGTGCGGCGAGCAGCGGTTGCACAGTCCGGCGCTTTCCGTGATGAGTACGTCAAACCCGCGGCGCAAGCCCCAGCTGACGCCGCCCTCTATGTTGTTCACAAAAAAGTGATCGGGGCAGAATTTACCGGACAGTCCGATCTGCACGGGTATACCGGCGTCTTCATACCGCTGACGGTCAAAGGAGGTCAGGCAGTCGAATTTCACCACGCCGACGCTCGCCTTCAAGCTTTCGGCAAGGCGCAGTATGACAGAGGTTTTTCCCGACGATGGCGGTCCCGCCACGGTAATCATTTTCATTGCGCCGGGTCTTCTATCCCGGAATATATCATCGCGTCGGGTGAGTTTTCCACCAGCGCGTACAGCTCGTCAGCCGTCAGATCATAGCCATAGAACAGGCTGTAATATTCCCGCACCTCTTCATAGAAATTCACCTCTGCAACGTCGAGATACAGCAGCTGCGTCATCCAAATCATTCCGAGATAGCGGTTTATCGACGGCGGCGAGCCCATCCAGTTGTACGGACCCTGCGGGACTTCATAATATTTGCCGTTCTTGATGGCGTCGAGGTGGCTCCATACGGGGTCCTCCGCGACCTCCGAATACACGCTGCCGGGGGCAAAGAAGATGACCTCCGGATTCCAGAGCGATATTTGCTCCATATCGGTTTCGTTGCCGGTGCCGCGCGAGCTGGGGGAGTCCACAACGGCAAGGTTATCCGTCAGCTTATCCAGCACCTCGGAGTGAAAGCTTGTTTTTGCAAGCACATTCAGCCCCGCGTCGCCCAGCAGATAGAGCACCGTGGTCTTGTCGTCGCCGACGGCGTCCATTATCATATCCGTCCGCGTGAGTGTCTTTTCGCAGAATTGGGCAAGCGCCTCGCCTTTTTCCTCGCGTCCCAGAATTTTTCCGAGTGTGCGGAAGGCTTCCGGTGTGGAATCAAGCGTTGCCGTGATGTGTACGGCGGGGATAGCAAGGTTCGCCGTGATGGAGTCCATATCCTCGACGATGGTGTTCTTCGGTTCGCCGACGTCGATGACAAGCTGGGTGCCGATTGCCGCGATGGATTCGTAGTTCAAGTCGTCCGAGCCATAGAACTGTCCGACGATGGGCAGGCTTATGACCTCCTGCGGCACAAATTTTGCGTCCGCCTCAGAGTAATCGGACGCCACCGTGACAAGCAGGTCGGGGGCGATTGCAATCAGAAACATTTGGGCGAGCGCGCCGGAGGGAGAGATTCTTGTGATGCTTGCGGGAAGCTCAACCTCGCGTCCCGCGGAATCGATAAAGCTGACGGGTTCGGAGTCTCCGCCGGTTTCATCAGGCGTCCCGGTGACGTCCGAGGGCTGCGTGGGTGTGGGTGTTTCGTCGGTTGTGTCTCCGGCGCATGAGACGAGAAGTCCGAGGGTGAGCGTGAGTGCGAGGATGATTGCCAGTAGCTTTTTCATTTTTGTTCTCCTTTTGATTTGATAATTTGGGTTTTTACCAACCGTGGGATATTACAATAAGCGGCGGCGCCGCGTATTGACTCATTAAACGCGGGAACTACGTAAGCTGAGGGCGGCAGCATATCGTCCCGTTTTCGTCGGTGCTGAGGGTGACGCGCACGCCGTAAAGGCTCTCTATAAGCGCCTGCGTCACCACCTCGCGCGGGGCGCCGAGCGCGGCGACGCGCCCGTCAAGCAGGGCAAGCACGCGGTCGGCGAATAAAAAGGCGTGGTCGGGGTTGTGCGTGCTTTGGATAATCGTCAGACCCTCGCGAGACAGCTCCTTTACTCGCATTAACACGCGGAGCTGGTTGCCGTAATCCAAATTTGCCGTGGGCTCGTCCATAATGACGACGGAGGCTTGCTGCGCAAGTGCGCGGGCGATAAGGGTAAGCTGGCGCTCCCCGCCGGAGATTTGCATATATCCGCGCGAGCGCAGCGATGAGATACCGACGCGCTCCATTGCGTCCTCAGCAGAGCGCGCCTCCCGCGACCCGGGGGATGAAACGCCGCCGACGCGCGCCGTTGTTCCCATCAGCACCATATCAAACACGCTGTAATTAAACGTCGGCGCGTGCGACTGCGGCACAAACGCCATGCTCTGCGCCAACTCACGGACGCCGAGGCTGCGCAGATCCTGTCCGTCTATCGAAATTTCCCCCGCCTCCGGGCGCGCCAGCCCCAAAAGGCAGTTAAACAGCGTGCTTTTACCGACGCCGTTCGGACCCAGCACGCACAGCATTTCGCCCGCGCGCGCGTCAAAGCTGACGCCCTCCAGCACGCGCCGCTCGCCATATGAAAAGGATAAATCCCGCACGTCTATTTTCATATGGTCTCCTTTCGCCGCGTGATGAGCCAGATGAAAAACGGCGCGCCGATCACGGATGTGAGAATCCCTATCGGAATCTCTGTCAGCAGCAGATTTCGCGACACATTGTCCACAATCAGCAAAAACAGCGCCCCGCCAAGCATACTTGCAGGCAGGAGATGACGATAATTATTCCCCACCAGCCGCCTTACAAGATGCGGCACCACAAGCCCCACCCAGCCGATAAGCCCCGAAACAGAGACGGACGCCGCCGTCACAAGCGTCGCGCAGATAATCACGGCGATACGCACCGCGCCGACATTTACGCCCATAGTTTTAGCCTCGCTGTCTGACAGCGTCAAAAGATTTATGCGCCAGCGCAGCAGCAGCATAGGCACGATGCCGAGCGTCATCGGCACTATCACAAAAAGCACCTCCCGCGGCTTGGTTTTCGCGAGGGAACCCATCATCCAGTATGTAATCTCCGGCAGGATATTGTTCGGATCGGCGACAAGCTTGATGAACGAGGTCAGCGCGTTGCACAGCGAGGACACCATAATCCCCGCCAGAATAATCCGCAGCAGCCTGTTCCCGCGCGCCGTCCGCGAGACAATCATAACAAGCGCGATGGTGATAAGACTCGCCGCGAACGCGAACACCATAACCATACGCGAGCCAAGCTCCAAAAGAATCGCCAGCGCCGCGCCCGCCGCCGCGCCGGAGGACGCGCCCAAAATATCGGGCGCCGCCATCGGATTTTGAAAAACGCCCTGATATGACGCGCCCGCCGCCGAAAGACAGCACCCCACCAGACAGGCAAGCAGCACGCGCGGCAGCCGCACATTGAATAAAATCGAACGCATTTGATCCGTCACCAAATCGCTTTTCGTCGCGGTTACAGCGCCGCCCGTCAGCGCCGATAACAGCTCAAGCGCCTTGTCCCGCAATGCCGCCAGCAGCTGGCGCGGGGATATCGGATAGCGCCCGAGGGCAAACGAAACAAGAACCCCCGCGACGACAAGCCCCGCCAGAATCAAGACAATGAGCGTATACAGCCCGCGGCGCTCGTCCTCGGGCGTTGTCCCCAGTCGCCTCATCTGTTCACCCTCACACGGGTATCCCACAGAATAGAGCCGTAGCGGAACGCGCTGTGCCGCTCCGGCTTTTCGCCGAGCGCGTTAAAATACCGCAGCACCTCCGCGGCGGCAGCCTCGTCATACTCCCCGCAGTCGGCGGCGCAGCGCTCGGCGGCGCGGAGCGACGGGGTGATGCGCTCGTCGCGCACATCGTCAAAATAATACGTCTCAGGCGAATAACCGAGATGCCACAGCAGATTAAACAGCGCGTAAAAGCCCCCGCCATCCCAGCGGGAACGATACGCCCGCCCGAACACCTCGTGCGAGACGCGCTCAGCCAGGCTGTCTGACGCGTGGACAAAGGACGCGTTATAGCACCAACCGCGGCTCATTTTCATCAGCTTTTCCAGACACCCCTTGCCGGAGGCTGCCGGGGTGATGGAGGTGAAAACGAGGTCAAAGCCCCCTGCCAGCCCCGCCTTATCGACGTCCAGCGCGAAGAAATCCATACACTCAAAGGCGGTGTTTTTCAAGCCTTGCCGCTCGGCGTACCGCGCACCGTATTCGATGAAACGCGCGGAATAATCGATGCCCACGGCGCGCTTCGTCGTCTTCGCGAACTCCGCGACAAAAAGCCCCGGACCGCAGCCGACATCCGTGACTACATCGTTTGCCCCCAAAAGCCCGCGCGAGCGCAGATATGACGCCGTCGCGTCCACGCGCGCCAGCATGCTCTCGGCGCGTGTGTTGTCAGACGGCTTTGGCGCCCCGTCAATAACGGCGCCGAGGGCGTCCAGCCAATCCTTTGCCCGCTCGTCCCAAATATCCGGCGAATGGTCGACGGGGCTGTCCTGCCGCGTCTCCCACAGCGCCTTGAAATACGCCAAATCCCTGTTTTCGGTCATGCCCGCTTCATCCTCATGTCTTTGTAAATTGCTCCCGCTGATTTTTATCTTTTTTGCGCCGCAGCACCAAGAAAAAACGCGCTCCGCGAAAAGGCGGAGCGCGTGACACTCAATCAAATGCTCACTTCTCTAACCTTTTCAGCGTGAAGGCAACGCCGTTTCCGGTGAAACCCCGTAGACGCGCCGGGCTCTCCGGTACGCCTAGACCTTTCAATCATAGGCAGCGGGATGTTGCCCTTAGATATCAAGGCTCGGTTGAAAGTAATGCTCAGTTGCGTGTATTATATAGCGGCGCGGAGCGTATGTCAAGCATTATTACGCGCGGGTTCTTTTCTTTTCACCGTAAAAAAGGGCACCATTACCAGAACGGAGATGTCGAAAATGATCGATATGTTCACAGACGTTGAAGGATTGTCGCCGGACGGAAAAATAAGTAACGCAACAAAAGAATAAGACCCTTTGAAACACAAGGGTCTTATTCTTTTCACGCAGAAATTATAACGCGCCCCCGACCATTACCCTTCAAACGTCAGGGTATCGAGCATGCGATACAGCTCGCCGCCCTGCTCTAGGGTGCGATAGCCCGCGACGACGGCGAAGAAGCCGTTTTCAACCTCAATGAGCCACGCGTCGAAGGTGGCGGCGCCGTCCGTCACCGTTAAGCCGACGCCGACGACGGGGCTTGAGGCGACAAGCACCTCGCCGAGGTCTGTCATATTGGAATATCCGGGCAGATAAGAGTCAAGGAACGACGCCTTTCTCTCGCTTATGCTGTCGGCGACGAACACGATTTCGATGAGAACAGAGCGCGACGGGTCAACCGTGGCGTAGTACATATCGCCGTTTTCCATAAGCTCGCGCGTGTAGCTCGCGGTGTCCACGGTGATGGAGATGCGCTCGTGCGCATAGGGCGCTTCAACCGTGAAGCGCTCGCCCTCTATCGGCGGGAGGGTGATTGGGGCGGATTCATCGGGCGTTTCAAGTCCGTCCGTGCCGTTCGGGGTGTTTACGGGGGCGTCGCCCGTCGGCGTGGCTGTGGGAGTCGCCGTGGGCGTATCCGCCGTGGGCGAGGCGTCCGTCGGCGCGCCGGAAATCAATCGGTGCGCCGTTAAAATGACAAGCAGCAAAATGGCGGCGGAAATGAGCGCTGTGGCAACGATATTTAGCTTTTTCATATTAATCTCCTGTTTTTTACGTGCTTTTGCACGGGGTGCGCGCGCGGGCGATATTCGTTGTCGCGCGTGTTTATTACGCTTGAAGCGCTTGGAGCCTGTCAATGGCGGCGTCGATGCGGCGCAGGCTTTCCTCGCGTCCGAGTACGGCGGCTATTTCCGCCGCGCCGCCGGGTGTTACGGCTTTTCCCGACACGGCAATGCGTAGCGGCCACATAACAAGCGCGTTTTTAGCTTCAAGCTCCGCTGCCAAGGTCTCGCACGCGGCGTATATATCCCCGCGCGTCCAGTCCGGCAGGGCGGTTAAAACAGGCGTCAGCCGCCGCAGCATATCCAGCGATATGCGCTCATCCGTCTTTGATTTTTTGTGGACGAAAAGCTGCGTGGAATACTCCGGCAGGGCGTCGATGAAATCTATCATTTCGGGGATTTCCGTAAGCAGCTCGCAGCGCGGCTGAATAAGCTCCGCCAGCGCGTTTATATCGGCGTCGGGCGAGTGTACGGCGCGCCTGATGTATGGCTCCGCAAGCCCCGCGAAGTCCTCAGCTGTGGTTGCCCTGATGTATTCCGCGTTGAAATAGCGCAGCTTCGTTTTATCGAACAGCGCGGGTGAGCGCGATATGCCGGAGATGCTGAACACGCCCTCAAGCTCTGACAGAGAGAATATTTCGCGCTCGCCGCCGGGACTCCAGCCGAGCAGCGCGATATAATTCAGCACCGCGCCCGGCAGATAGCCCTCTGCCAACAGGTCGTCATATGTCGGGTCGCCCAGGCGCTTTGAGAGCTTTTGCCGCTCGTCGCGCATGATGCTTGAAACCGTGATGTATACGGGGTTTTTCCATCCGAGGGCGTCATACAGCAGCGTATATTTCGGAGCGGAGCTGATGTATTCCGCGCCGCGCAGGACGTGAGTAATGCCCATCAGGTGGTCGTCGATGACGTTTGCGAAGTTATATGTCGGCAGTCCGTCGGATTTCAGCAAAACCATGTCGTCAAGCGTTTTGTTTTCGACTGTGATGTCGCCGAAAACCTCGTCGTGGAGCGTCGTGCTGCCCTCGCGCGGGGTTTTCATACGTATGACGTGAGGCTCTGTGGCGGCGCGTTTTTGAGCCTCCGTCGGGTCAAGCGCGCGGCAGGGGTCGTCCACATCCGCATCCTCGTGGTCGCGCTCCTCGTGGCTGACATGCCCGCAGAAGCAGTAATACGCCGCGCCGCGCTCGCAGAGCAGCTCCGCATAGGGGCGATACAGCGGCTTGCGCTCGCTTTGAACATACGGCGGTACGGGACCGCCGACGTCGGGACCCTCGTCATATCGCAGCCCCGCGTCGCGCAGCGTCCGCAGTATCATTTCGGCGGCGCCCTCCACAAGGCGGGCTTGGTCGGTGTCCTCAATGCGGAGGATGAATGTCCCGCCGAGGCTTTTTGCGATCAGATAGGCATACAGCGCCGTGCGCATACCGCCGAGGTGCATATATCCCGTGGGGCTGGGCGCGAAGCGCGAGCGGACGCCGCCGCGCGGGATTTTTGCTTCCATATCGTCAAACCATTGCTGCGATGTCATATATGTGTCACTCCTTGTTGTTATGAGTTGTTATGATTTTTTTCTGACGTGCCGCCGCGTTAAAACGGCGCGTCGTCGGGTTCGTCGTCGTATTCGTCGCGATAGCCTGTGCTGTCGATTTCATAGTCCGATATATCGTCATCATCGGCATCGTCGCCGT
>JAIRRO010000123.1 GCA_031255955.1 Oscillospiraceae bacterium | reverse complement strand
CACGCCGCGCTCACGGACGCGGCGGAATACGTCCGCCGTGTAGTCGCTGAGAGCCTTATCGCGCCGCAGCAGCGTGTTGTCGAGGTCGGTAACGATTAGTTTTACATTCATAGTCAATTCCTGCCTTTTAACACTTCTTCGAAGAATTTCACCCACCCCGATTCGTCAAACATCTTATCTTCGGAATCGTCGTCATAATAATACTTTCCGCTGTTGAGCCGCGCAGATAAGCGGTCAAGCGGGAAGCCCACGACGCGCTGTTCGCTGTGAGGTTTGTCCACAAGCAGGAATTTATTCCCGAAGATGTCCGGCTCAAAGCGCGTATATATCTCAGTGTCACTGACGGCAAAAGCAACGGCGTTTCTGTACTGCGCTGTCAGCTTGCCGCCGAACCTGCGAGCCAAATCGGAGTAATATTCGGTCATCTCCGCATCGGTTAAGCTTTTGCCGTTCACGCGCCGAATGTGAACTCCCGGTTGCAGCTCCGGCGGTACTTCTTCAAAATAAAGACCGCTATCAGCTGAGAAAACAGGTTGATGTATCGCGGAGAAAAACGCTTTTGCCTTAATAATGGCGTTCTCAAGCGGATTATTGCCACTCTCGTCTATGTCGGGCAAAGCGATTCCAAGTTCTTTAATGCCGACAATTTCAACATCAAGTGACGATAGCAAGCTCTGCATATGCTTGATTTTAGCGGGATTTCCCGTACCGTAGATTAGTTTCATACAAGCTCCTTCACCAAATAGATATGTCTGTACCCGCCACGGTTCTCCCGCCGCTCATATGCGCTCAATGACATCAATCATCTCGCGCCAGTCGCGAATCAGTGTGTGCGACGCGGTGGGCGACGCTCCGTCGTTGGGGTCGAAGTTGTCGATAATCTCGCCGCATTGGTACCATACCGGATGAATCCCCACAGCCGACGCGCCATAGTCGAACATAATCATCTTAGGCACTCTCATCCGCCACGCCCCCTCTATGGGCGTCATTATATACTGCGCCCTTGCGGCTGTCAACGGCGTTGACGGGGCGGGTGTGCTGCGGTTATCACCCAAAAACTGATATAATTGCCGTATACGAGAATTGACTTTTCCCGCGCGGCGGCGTATAATGCACGTCAGAGAATTGCTCAATGCATTAGTAACTAATTAAGGAGTTGATTTTCATATGCGCGCGTACAGGGCTTATTACGAGGACGGACGATTTGTTCCATTCGAGGCTCCGGAGATACCGGATGGAAGTCACGCCATAGTTACAGTGCTTGACGACTATACCGGAGGTTCGACAGGTGTATCCGCAGATGCGTGGCAGACGTTTCTGTATGAGCTTGAAAACATTTTCAGGCTGCCGTATCGGTCATAGAGCTTGTCGTAAATTTTCGTGAGCATGGATTATTGCCTCTTTATACAAAACTGCAAGCCAAAGCCCCCGCTGAATTTTCTTGAAAATTCTCGGCGGGGGCTTGACATATGGCTGGTGACCCGTACGAGACTCGAACTCGTGTTACCGCCGTGAAAGGGCGGTGTCTTAACCGCTTGACCAACGGGCCGTCGTCCTCATCCCCTGCGCTAAGTCTCGGCTCGCCGTAAACGGCAAGCCTCGCTCGCTCCGGGGTTCGTCCTCTCCTCCTCGAAACAGCGGCTGTGCCGCTTGGTTTCTCGTCGGGTTTGGACGAGGGATGCGGGCGGTGGTGGCGGTAACTGGACTTGAACCAGTGACACCACGGGTATGAACCGTGTGCTCTAGCCAACTGAGCTATACCGCCGTATTACCGCCCGCAATGTCATTATATAACGACGGTTGGGAAACGGCTTCACCATTTCCATCACGCCCATTATAATCTCCCGCGCGTGCGTTGTCAATATCTTTGCTTCGTTTTTTTACCCGGTTTTTTTCGCGCTATATGGCGTTGCCCTGCAACACCGAGAGGTCTACGGCAAATTCCTCATCTCCGAAGGGTGTGATGCCGTTGTATTCGCTCTCCGATTCGCGATACAGCGAGAGTCCGCTGCCCGCGGGGACAAGCTTTCCGATTATCACGTTCTCTTTAAGCCCTGACAGATGGTCAACCTTACCCTTGATGGCTGCCTCCGTCAACACCTTTGTCGTCTCCTGGAAGCTCGCCGCCGAGAGGAATGAGTCCGTCGCCAGCGACGCTTTTGTGATGCCCATAAGCGTGCGGCTGAATTCCGCGGGACGCAGAGGCTCGCCGTCCTCCCGCGTTTCGCCGTTTTCCGTGCGCTCCGCGATGAGCTTGTTCTCACGCACAAGCTCCAGCATGTCGATTATCGTACCTGCAAGCATACCCGTGTCGCCGCCGTCCTCTATGCGCACCTTGCGCATCATCTGGCGCAAAATGACCTCAATGTGCTTGTCGTTGATGTCAATTGCCTGCTGGCGGTACATCTTTTGAACCTCGTTGATGAGGTAGGCTTGCGCATCCTCCTTGCCGCGTATACGCAGCACATCGTGAACGTTCAGCGCGCCGTCGGTCAGGCGGTCGCCCTTTTTCACCTTGTCGCCGTTTTTTACGCGTAGTCCGGCGGTGTACGGCGCCTGATACATCCGGGCTTCCCCGTCGGTCGGATTGGAGACGGTGATTGCAACCACGGTGTTTTTGCGTGTTTCCTCCAGCGTGACCTCGCCGTCCGTTTCAGAGAGGATAGATACCCTTTTCGGTTTTCTCGCCTCAAACAGCTCCTCAACGCGCGGAAGTCCCTGCGTGATATCGTCCCCCGCGACGCCGCCGGTGTGGAATGTGCGCATTGTGAGCTGCGTGCCCGGCTCGCCGATGCTCTGCGCGGCGATGACGCCGACAGCCTCGCCGATCGAAACCGTGTCGCCCGTCGCCAGATTTATGCCATAGCACTTCGCGCACACGCCGCTTGCCGCCTCGCAGTCGATAACCGTTCTGACCTTCACGGATTTGATGCCGTGCGCCTCTAATATCTCGCCGTCGGCAGAGCTTAACATCTGCTCACGCGTGAACAGCACCTCGCCGGTGGTCGGGTCTGTTACATCCTCTGACGGATAGCGCCCGTGGACGGCCTCGCCCAGCGTTCTGATGACGCTGCCGTTTTCCTCCTCCGCGGCGACCTCTATGCCCTCGTGCGTGCCGCAGTCATGCTCACGGATTATGACATCCTGCGAAACGTCCACCAAGCGGCGCGTCAGATATCCGGAGTCAGCTGTTTTCAGCGCGGTGTCCGTAAGACCCTTGCGCGCGCCGCGAGAGGATATGAAGTATTCCAAAACGGTAAGACCCTCGCGATAATTCGCCTTGATCGGCGTTTCGATTGTCATACCGACGGTGTTCATCAAAAGCCCGCGCATTCCGGCGAGCTGACGGAAGTTACTCGCGCTGCCGCGCGCGCCGGAGCTTGCCATAATGTTGATGGGGTTATATTCGTCAAGTCCCTCCATAAGCGCGTCGGCGACTGCCTTTGTCGTGTCCTCCCATTCCTTGACGACATTGCGATAGCGCTCTTCATTCGTAAGGAAGCCGCGCTTGAATTTCCGCTCGATTTCCACAACGCGCTGCTCTGTTTCCGCGATAAGGCGCGGCTTTGATTCCGGCACGGTGGCGTCCGAAACGGATATTGTGATTGCCCCGCGCGTGGAATATTTAAATCCGAGCGATTTTATATTGTCCAGCAGCTCCGCCGAGGTGGTGAAGCCGTGCTTTGCGATGCAGGCTTGAACGATGCTTGTAAGTTGCTTTTGCCCCGTGCGGAAGCTGATTTCATAGTCAAACATATGCTCGGGGTCGCTTCTGTCCACAAAGCCGAGATCCTGCGGTATCGGTTCGTTGAAAATTATCCTGCCCACGGTTGTATTGATTACGCGGGAGACTGTTTCCCCGTCAATTTCGCGCGTTACACGGAGCTTTATCGGGGCATGAATGGCAATGTCGCCGGTTTGGTACGCCATCAGCGCCTCCTCCGGGGTGGCGAAGGCTTTGATGATAAATTCGCCGTTTTCGCCGCGCTCGTTTTCATCCTCGCGCTCATACGTCAGATAGTACGCGCCGAGAACCATATCGCGCGTCGGTACGGTGACAGGCTGCCCGTCCTTCGGGTGCAGGAGGTTGTTGGCGGAGAGCATAAGTATACGCGCCTCCGTCTGCGCCTCCGCGGACAGCGGAACGTGTATCGCCATCTGGTCGCCGTCAAAGTCTGCGTTGTACGCGGTGCAGACCAGCGGATGAAGCTTCAACGCGCGCCCTTCGACGAGAATCGGTTCGAACGCCTGTATACCCAGCCTGTGCAGCGTGGGCGCGCGGTTGAGCAGCACCGGATGCTCTTTGATTATGGAGTCCAGCGCGTCCCAAACCTCTGTCAAGCCGCGGTCAACCATCTTGCGCGCGGAGCGGATATTGTTCGATAAGCCGTCCTCGACAAGCTTTTTCATAATATACGGGCGGAACAGCTCTATCGCCATTTCCTTCGGCACACCGCATTGATACAGCTTCAGCTCAGGCCCGACGACTATAACAGAGCGTCCGGAATAGTCCACGCGCTTGCCGAGCAGATTCTGACGGAACCGCCCCTGCTTGCCCTTCAGCATATCGGAGAGGGATTTCAGCGCGCGGGAGTTTGCCCCCGTGACCGCCCTGCCGCGTCTGCCGTTATCGATAAGCGAGTCCACCGCCTCCTGCAGCATGCGCTTCTCGTTGCGGACGATGATGTCCGGCGCGGCGAGCTGCATCAGCCTTTTCAGGCGGTTGTTGCGGTTGATTACGCGGCGGTAGAGGTCGTTCAGGTCGCTTGTGGCGAAGCGTCCGCCGTCAAGCTGCACCATCGGACGTATATCCGGCGGGATAACGGGCAGAATGTCGATTATCATCCAAGCGGGGTCGTTGCCGGAGAGACGGAACGCGTCCACAACCTCCAGCCTTTTTATCAGCTTTGCTTTTTTCTGTCCCGTGGCGCGCGCGGCTTCGCTGCGGAGCTGCGCGGAGAAGCGCTCAAGACGCGTTTCGCGCGGGTTGCGCCGCGTTTCAAGAATATCCGTCAGCTGCTCCGGGCATTTGGCGCGGTTTTGGCAGTCCGCGCAAGCCTCTGAGGCGCACAGGGTATCGGGGTCGGGGAACGTGGTGTAGCCCTCGTCATCCTCCTCGCGCAGCAGACGGCGCAGTTGCTCGGAAAAGCGCTCGCAGTCCACCTCGCTGAGCAGCTTGCGGATTGTATCGGCGCCCATTCCGGCTTCGATTTCGTCTTCAAATTTCTCTATCAGATCGCGGTATTCCTTTTCGGAAAGAATCTGATATTTGCGCAGGTGCGTAAGCGTGGGGTCGCCGGGGTCTGTTACGATGTATGACGCGAAGTACAGCACCTTTTCAAGCACGCGCGGCGTTAAATCAAGCAGCAGCCCCATGCGTGAGGGGATGCCCTTGAAATACCAGATGTGGCTGACGGGCGCGGCGAGGTCGATATGCCCCATGCGCTCGCGGCGCACTTCCTTTTTCGTCACCTCAACGCCGCAGCGGTCGCATATCTTGCCCTTCCAGCGTATCTTTTTATACTTGCCGCAGTGACATTCCCAGTCTTTTATAGGTCCGAAAATCTTTTCGCAAAACAGTCCGTCGCGCTCAGGCTTCAGCGAGCGATAGTTTATCGTCTCCGGCTTTTTTACCTCCCCGTGCGACCATTCGCGTATCATATCGGGGGACGCTAAACCAATCTGTATGGATTCAAATGGTGTAAAGCTCATACTAAAAATCCTCCTCGTCGTCCTCTTCGTCGTCGAGCCCAAGCTCGTCGTCGTCATCGTCATCCTCGTCAAAATTGATAACATTGCCGTCGGAGTCTATTTCCCCGATGGAATACCCGCGTGAGGTGAATTCCTTGTCATCCGCGGTGAATTCTCCCGCCTCGCGCATCGCCTCGCGGAAGTCGTCCGTTTCGTCCTCGTCCATCTTCAGGCGTATTTCGTTGCCCTCGCCGTCGAGGACGCGCATATTCAGGCACAGCGATTGCAGCTCTTTTACCAGCACCTTGAACGATTCCGGAACGCCGGGCTTTGGAATGTTGCGTCCCTTCACTATTGCCTCGTACGTGCGGACGCGCCCGATGGTGTCGTCCGATTTCACCGTCAAAATTTCTTGCAGCGTATATGCCGCGCCGTAAGCCTCCAGCGCCCAGACCTCCATTTCGCCGAAGCGTTGTCCGCCGAACTGAGCCTTGCCGCCCAGCGGCTGCTGCGTAACGAGGGAGTAAGGCCCTGTGCTGCGCGCGTGGATTTTATCGTCAACCAGATGGTGCAGCTTTAAGAAGTAGACATATCCGACGGTGACGGGGTTGTCAAACGGCTCGCCCGTGCGCCCGTCGTATAAAACGCTTTTGCCGTCCTCACGCAGTCCGGCGAGCTTTAACGTTTCCCCGATGTCCCGCTCTGTCGCGCCGTTGAATACGGGCGTTGCCACCTTCCAGCCTAATGTCTTGGCGGCGTAGCCGAGATGAACCTCCAGCACCTGACCGATGTTCATACGCGAGGGTACGCCCAACGGATTTAGTACGATGTCCAGCGGGGTGCCGTCCGGCAGGTACGGCATATCCTCCTGCGGAAGTATACGCGATACGACGCCCTTGTTGCCGTGGCGTCCCGCCATTTTGTCTCCGACGCTTATCTTGCGCTTTTGCGCGATATAGCAGCGCACGACCATATTGACGCCGGGGTTCATTTCGTCCCCGTTCTCCCGTGTGAACACGCGCACGTCCACGACTATCCCGCTCTCGCCGTGCGGAACCTTCAGCGATGTGTCGCGCACCTCGCGCGCTTTTTCGCCGAATATCGCGCGCAGCAGACGTTCCTCCGCGGTGAGGTCTGTTTCGCCCTTGGGCGTGACCTTTCCGACCAGAATATCGCCCGCGCGCACCTCCGCGCCGATATGGATTATTCCGCGTTCGTCCAGATAGCGCAGGGCGTCCTCGCCGACGCCGGGAATGTCGCGCGTTATCTCCTCCGCGCCGAGCTTTGTGTCGCGCGCGTCAACCTCATGCTCCTCGATGTGTATGGACGTAAACACGTCGTCATACGTCAGGCGCTCGTTGATTAAAATAGCGTCCTCATAGTTGTAGCCCTCCCACGGCATAAAGCCGACAAGGATGTTTTTGCCCAGCGAGAGCTCGCCGTTGCTTGTGGAGGGACCGTCCGCCAGCACGTCGCCATCCTCCACGCGGTCGCCCGAATTTACGACAGGGCGTTGATTTGTGCAGGTGCCGTTGTTCGAGCGCGTGAATTTTGAGAGCGGATAGTCCCGCACCTCGCCGTCATCATAGCGCACCTTTATATTCGTCGCGGAGACGTCCGTCACGACGCCCGCGCCCTCCGCCAGTTTCACAACAGTTGAATCGGCGGCGCATTTATGCTCGATGCCCGTCGCGACAATCGGCGCCTCCGGCATAAGCAGCGGCACCGCCTGACGCTGCATGTTCGCGCCCATCAAGGCGCGGTTGGCGTCGTCGTTCTCCAAAAACGGAATCATAGCCGTCGCGACGGAGACCATCATCATCGGGGAAACGTCCACGAAATCAACGCGGTCGCTCTCCACGACCGAGATTTCATCGCGGTGACGGCAGGTGACGCGCTCGTTGACAAAGTGCCCGGTTTCGTCTATCGCCTCCGTCGCCTGCGCGACGAAGTATTCATCCTCCATATCGGCGGTCAGATATTCAATCTCTTCGGTGACAACGCCCGTAGATTTATCGACGCGGCGGAAGGGCGCGACGATAAATCCGTATTCGTTGACGCGCGCATAGCTCGCCAGATAGCTGATAAGTCCGATGTTCGGACCCTCCGGAGTCTCGACGGGACACATACGTCCGTAGTGCGTGTAATGCACGTCGCGTACATCAAAGCTCGCGCGCTCGCGCGAGAGTCCGCCGGGACCCAAGGCGGAGAGGCGGCGCTTATGCGTCAGCTCTGCTAACGGATTGGTTTGATCCATAAACTGAGACAGCGCGGAGGAGCCGAAGAATTCTTTTATCAGCGCCGTCACGGTGCGCACATTAATCAGCGACTGCGGCGTGATTATATCAAGGTCAGACAGCGTCATCTTGTCGCGAATCATCTTTTCCATACGGGAGAACCCGGCGCGGAACTGATTTTGCAGCAACTCGCCCACGCTTCTCATGCGGCGGTTTCCGAGGTGGTCGATATCGCTCAGCTCGCCGATCCCGCGGGAAAGGCAGTTTATATAGTTCACCGCGGCGAAAATATCGTCCGGGATTATATGGCGCGGGATAAGCTCGTCAAGGTTGTCTGTAATCGCCTCACGCAGCGCCGCTCCCTTGAATTTATCCAGCAGCTCGCGCAGCACGACGAATCGCACGCGCTCACGCACGCCGATTTCCGCGGGGTCAAAGTCCACGAAGCCGTCCAAACGCACCATGCCGTTTGAAAAAACCTTTACCTGCCGCCCGTCCACGTCTAATACCGCGCCGACAACACCGCGAGCCTCCAGCTCCTGCGCCCGCTCACGCGTGAGAACCTCTCCGACCTCCGCCAGAATTTCACCCGTTAACGGGTCAGCCACAGGCTGGGCAAGTTGCCCGCCGGAAAGCCGTGTCCACAGGGCAAGCTTTTTATTGAACATATACCGCCCGACCTTTGAGATTTCATATCTCTTGGAGTCGAAGAACATATTGCCCAGCAGCAGATCCGCGCTGTCCACCGTCGGGGGGTCGCCCGGACGCAGACGCTTGTACATTTCAATAAGCGCGTCGTCGCGGGAGACGCAGGCGTCGCGCTCCAGCGTCGCCGTGATGCGCTCATCCTCGCCAAAGATTTCTTTTATCTGTCCCGAGGTTTCGGCGCCACCCTCTCCGCCGGGCATGGACAGCCACGAGGACATAGACTCGCCGCGCCGCCCGATGGAACGCAGCAGCCACGTCACGGGCAGCTTGCGGTTTTTATCAATGCGCACAAAAAACCCATCAGAGGCGTCGGTTTCGTATTCCAGCCACGCGCCGCGATAGGGGATTAACTGCGCTGTGTAAATTTCGCCCGTTGTTTTGGGATCCACGCTGCGGTCAAAGTATACGCTGGGCGAGCGGATAATCTGAGAGACGACGACGCGCTCCGCGCCGTTGATGATAAAGGTTCCGGCGGGCGTCATCAAGGGGAAATCCCCCATAAAGATTTCCTGTTCCTTTATCTCCTCCGTCTCGCGGTTCCGCAGCCGCACGCTGACCCAGACCGGCGCGGCATAGGTCACGTCACGCGCCTTACACTCATCCACGGAATACTTGGGCGTTTCCTCCATTCGGTAATCGATGAAGGTCAGCTCAAGCGTCCCCGTGTGGTCGGTGATTTCCGCCACGTCGCGGAACACCTCCCGCAGACCTGTCTCAAGAAACCACCTATAGGAATTCTTTTGAACCTCGAGAAGATTGGGCATCTCCCGAATTTCGGGGCGCTTCGCGAAGCTCATGCGTTCGGTTTTTCCGTACATTACGCTTGTGGGCAATTTAGGGTCACTCCTCGTTTTGTATTGTGCCGCCTTATGACTGCCGCGCTTGCCTGCTATTCGCGCGGCGATACGCACGGGGCGGTTGTTTTAAGTTTGCGACTTGTCTTGACTTTAATTGCGATGGTGTGGTATACTACGGGCATACTTAAAATACGTTGGGTAGGTATCCCTTAAAATAGAAAGGGAGACATAGCGACTCAGTATATCAGCTTTCGGAGAGCTTGTCAAGCCTTTTTTTCGCAATTTTATAATTTTTTTGAAAACCACCGCATAAGGCACGGAAAATGGCGCTCATTGGCGCGCGATTATGCCTTCCCCGTGCGTCGGCACGAGAATAATTTTTGGGGGATTAATAATGTCGAAAACCGTCACATGCCGCGAATGCGGCGCAGCCGTTGAATTGCCGGACGAGCGCACCGCGGGCTTCTGCCCCGAATGCGGGGCATTAATTTCGGCGTCCGCCGCCGACGCGCGTGTGTCCGTGATCACACCCGCGCCCGCGCCGATACATCCCGCTCCGACACCTCCCGCCACCGCCGTTGCGGAAACCGTGCTGCTCTCCCCCGGTGAGCCTGAGTCCCCGAATAACCCGGCACCCACCGCGCCCGCACCGGATGAGTCTGATAACGCTCCGCCGGACGGGGCTTTGTTTTATGAGCCGCCGATTAATGCTTCGCAATTTATCGCTCCGCCTGTACCCGCCAAAAAGCGCACAATGAAAATTATCGCCGCCGTCGCGGCTGTGTTTGTTGTGGCGGCTGCCGCCGTGGTGTTTTTCGCCGTTCCGGCGCTTGCCGGGGATGCATATCAACGGGCGGAGGCAAATTTCCTCGCGTCCATTATCCCCGCGACGCCCGTCGGCTCCGGCGGGGCAAAGCGCACGGATTTCACAATAGAATACACGCCGAGCGCCGGGCTGGGTCTTGAGGAGCTGGGCAGCCTGCTTCTGCGGGGGAGCGTCAACGCGTTCGAGCGCGGCGTCGATTCTGAGATGACGGTTTCCATCGCCGGGGAGCGTGAAATTGACGTCGCGATATCCACCGACGGGCGCGAAACCATAATGTCCCTGCCGAATTTGACCGATTATTATTTCAAAATCATCTCGGAGGACACAGCATCCCCGCAATTCGACTACGGCGATATTGACGAGCAAGAACTCACCAACGCGCTGTCGAACGTACTGGGCGAATATTTCAGGCTTACGAAGGACGTCGCCGAGGCGGAAAA